>CANGRP010000029.1 GCA_947456005.1 Caulobacteraceae bacterium | reverse complement strand
CGCCGAATGCTCGGTGTTCGGGGTCCCTGACGAACGACTGGGCGAGGAGGTCGGGGTCGCCATTGTGCTTCGGCCCGGCCACTCGACCACGCCGGACGAGCTCCGTGAGCACTGCGCCTCCATCGCCGCAAAGCACAAGGTGCCACGGTATATCTGCATCCGTGAGTAAGCCCTGCCCCGGAACGCCAGCGGCAAGTTCCTGAAGCGCGAGCTGAGGGATACCTTGCGGCTGGGGGATGCCGGCTAGTCTCATGGGCTGGCGTATCCCTGGCCTGGCAGCGACCCTCGCCCTGATCCTGGGCGTGGGCGCCGCCTTCGCGTCGCCGGGGCAGCGCTCCCTGCCCCAGACTGAGCCCCTGCCCCCGCCCATCGTCGCCCCTCGCGACGTCGCCTATCCGGGGACCCTCAGGCTGCAGGTGGACGCCACGGACCTGGAGCGCCGGATCTTCCGGGTTCGCCAGAGCATTCCCCTGGCCGGACCTGGACCGGTCACCCTGCTCTATCCACAGTGGTTGCCGGGGCGACACCGGCCGTTCGCCCAGGTGGAGCATCTCACCGGCCTGACCATCACCTCGGAAGGCCGCAGGGTTCCCTGGCGGCGGGACACTGTGGAGATCGCGGCCTTCCACGTCGACCCGCCCCCGGGCGCCCGCTCGCTGGAGCTGGAGTTCCAGTTCGTCTCGGCCCTCGCCAGCGGTCAGGGACGCACGGTCATCACGCCGGCCATGATGAACGTCCAGTGGAACAGCGTCGCCCTCTATCCCGCAGGCTGGTTCACGCGGCGGATACCCATCGAGGCCAGCATCCGTTTGCCCGCAGGCTGGGGCTATGGAGTCGCGCTGGACACCGCTTCGAACCGGGACAACCTCGTCACATTCAAGCCCGTGAGTTTTGAGACCCTGGTCGACTCTCCAATGTTTGCGGGGCGCTGGTTCAAGCGGGTGGACCTGGATCCCGGCGGCCGGTCGCCGGTTGTCCTCAACATGGTCGCGGACGAACCCGCCAGCCTGGAAATGACTCCTGAGCAGTTGCAGGCCCACCGGAACCTGGTGGTCCAATCCGACAGGCTCTTCGGCGCCCGTCATTTCGACCGCTACGACTTCCTCCTCGCCCTGACCAGCGAACTGGGAGGCATCGGGCTGGAGCACCATCGCTCAAGCGAGAATTCCGTTTCCCCCGGCTACTTCACCGCATGGGAGCGGACCGCCCCCGAGCGCGACCTGCTGCCCCATGAGTATGTCCACTCCTGGAACGGCAAGTACCGCCGTCCCGCCGAGCTCTGGACTCCGACCTTCAATACGCCCATGCGCGGCAGCCTGCTCTGGGTCTACGAGGGGCAGACCCAGTACTGGGGCTATGTGCTCGCCGCCCGTTCCGGGCTGATCAGCCGGCAGGACGCCCTCGACGCCCTGGCCATGACCGCTGCAGCCTACCAGAACCGGATCGGGCGGACCTGGCGGCCCCTGGCGGACACCACCCTGGATCCGGTCATCGCCAATCGGCGGCCGCTGCCGTGGGTCAGCTGGCAACGCAGCGAGGACTACTACTCCGAGGGACAACTGATCTGGCTCGAGGTGGACACCCTCCTGCGCGAGAAGAGCGGGGGAAAGACGTCGCTGGATGACTTCGCCCGGGCCTTCTACGGGATGAACGATGGCGACTGGGGGGTCCTGACCTATCGTTACGCCGATGTCGTCGAGACCCTGAACCAGCTCCTGCCCATGGACTGGGCCGGGTATCTTGGGGCCCGCGTTGACGAGGTCGCTGTGCGCCCGCCCCTCGACGGTCTGGAGCGCGGCGGATGGCGGTTGGTCTACTCTGAGACGCCGACCCCCTTCTTCAGCGCCGATGAAGCCGGGCGAAGGATCACCGACCTGACCTACTCGCTCGGCCTGGTCGTGAACCGGGACGGCGATGTCACAAGCGTCCTGTGGGACGGTCCTGCCTTCCGGGCGGGGCTGGCCACAGGCCACAGGCTGGTTGCAATCAATGGACGGGCCTGGTCGGCCGATCTCCTGCGCACGGCCGTGACGGAGGCCAAGACCACCGGGAAGGTCGACCTCCTGTTGCGCTCCGGCGATCGCTTCCGGACCGTTTCGATCCCCTGGACCGGCGGCCTGCGCTATCCGCGCCTTGAACGGATTGCGGGAACGTCGGATCGTCTTGGGGATATCTTCGCGCCCCGTCCATGACTGGCGCAGACAAGGATCTCCTGGTGGACGCCCGGGGGCACCATTGCCCGGTGCCGACCCTCCGGCTGCGCCGGGCCCTTGAGGGCGCAGGAGGACGGGTGGTCCGACTGGTTGCAGACGATCCGATGGCGCGGATCGATGTGCCGCACTTCGTTCGGGAGGCTGGCGCCGAGTTGGTCGAGTCTACCGAGTCAAGCGGGGTCCTGACCTTCCGGGTGCGACGCCCCTAGGTCTGAGGCGCCCAAGGTCTCGTGCAAGGGACCTCCAGGCGGCTGCCCGTCTCAGTCGCGACTGCGCCGCAGAGGCACACCACCGCCGCGCAAGAGGACGCCGGGTCAGACCTTGGGCGGGGTCCCCGGAGCCTGTTCCCTTCCAGCGGAACATCCGACGGGAACAGGCTTCCAGTTCAATCAGTTAGATCAATATTCTATCCTAAATCTGGTTCCCACTCACGGGAACACGATCTAGCCGTTCAGGGCGCCGTTGGCCTTCAGGGCCGAGACGTCCGCCTCGGAGAAGCCCCAGTCCCTCAGCGCCTCCTGGTCGTGGGCCCCGATGGCCGGCGGGGGCCCCTGGATCGCCCCGGGTGTCTTTGAAAACCGCGGCGCTGGCGCCGGCTGCGTGACCCCTGCGACCTCCACGAAGGTTTGGCGGGAGACGTTGTGGGCGTGCTTCGGCGCCTCGTCCAGGTCGAGGACTGGCGCGAAGCAGACGTCCGTGGCCTCCATCAGAGCGCACCACTCCGACTGGGTCTTGGTGGCGATCACGGCGGCGAGCTTGGCCTTGAGGTCCGGCCAGGCGCCACGGTCCATCTGGGCTTTGAAGGCAGGGTCCGAAATCCCCGTCTTTTCAAGGAGAAGTGCATAGAACTGCGGCTCGATGGAGCCGATGGAAACCCACTTTCCGTCCGAGCACTGGTAGGTGTCGTAGAAATGCGCGCCGCCATCGAGCAGGTTCGAGCGGCGGCTTTCCGTCCAGGCGCCCGAGGCCTTGAAGCCATAGAACATGGCCATCAACGAAGCCGCACCGTCGCTCATGGCGCAGTCGATGACCTGTCCCTCGCCCGTCTCGCGGGCCTTGATCACGCCGGCCAGGATCCCGAAGGCCAGGTAGAGGGCGCCGCCCCCGAAATCTCCCACCAGGTTGAGCGGTGGGATCGGCTTGTCCTCGGTCCCGATCGCGTGGAGGGCTCCGGTGATGGCGATGTAGTTCATGTCATGGCCCGCGGCCTGCGCGTAGGGACCGAACTGGCCCCAACCGGTCATGCGGCCGTAGACCAGCTTGGGATTGCGCTTCAGGGCCACGTCCGGGCCGAGGCCCAGCCGCTCCATCACGCCGGGCCGGAAGCCCTCGAAGACCACGTCGGCCGTCTCGAACAGCCTGAGGCAGGTCTCGATGGAGGCGGGGTTCTTCAGGTCCAGGCCCACGGAGCGACGACCGCGCGCGGTGATGTCTGCGGGGCTGCCCCGCCCCTGCCCCTTGCGGTCGATCCGGACGACGTCCGCGCCCAGGTCCGACAGCAGCATGCCGCAGAAGGGGCCAGGCCCGATTCCGGCGAACTCGATGATCTTGAGGCCCGTCAGAGGTCCCTGGCGCATGACTGTCTCCCTGATGTCTTCTGCCGGTCTATCTGTATTGAGTTTGGCGCGCTGACGCCGGGTCAGGCAAGGTCAGCCGCCGCCGGGGAGCGTCTGGCCGTCGTCGATGGTGATGATGCTGCCGGCAATGGCCCGGGCGGCGGGACCGCAGAGCATCAGGAAGGCGGCGTCGAGGTCCGTCGCCTCCATCAGGCGCCGGCGAGGGAAGAGCTTGAGCTGCTTCTGGCCGCCCTCTGTGCCCCACCAGAAGCTGTTGATGTCGGTCTCGATGTAGCCCGGGCAAAGGGCGTTCACTGCGATGCCCCGGCGGGACCACTCCCTCGCCAGGCTCCGGGTCAGCATGGCGGTGGCGGCCTTGGAGGCATTGTAGGCTGAGAGGCCAGGAAGGACCGTGTGGCTGGCGATCGACGCGATGTTCACAATCCTCGCCTCCGAACGATCGGCGGCGCCATTGGCCATCATCAGCCGGGCGGCGGCCTGGGCCGAGAAGAAGACCCCGCGGGTGTTGACGGCGAAGGTCCGGTCCCACTCTTCGACGGAGAGGTCGATCGCCAGACCCTCGCCGCCCACGCCTGCATTGTTGATCAGGATGGAAACCGGGCCCAGGGCCGCCTCGACCTCACCGAACACAGGCCCGATCGTCTCGGCCTGTGCGACGTCCAGACGCAGCGCCATGGCCCTCCCGCCGCCGGCGGCGATCTCGCCGGCCAGCGTCTCGACCATGTCCAGCCTGCGGGCCGCGAGGGCCACGGCCGCACCCTCGGAGGCCAGCAACCTCGCGAAGTGCGCGCCCAGCCCCCCGGATGCTCCGGTGATGATGGCGGTCTGACCCGCAAGCACTCCCGTCATCGCCGCCTCCCCAAAACAGGCTGTCCAGAGCCTACGATTCGCCCCTATCTATCGTCACGTGCGTGGCCGTGTCGCCTCCCATTTTGGATCCGGTTCCCATGGTTCTGCAGCCTCGCCTTCTGATAGTGGCCCGGAAGGATGACATGGCCGGGCCCCTGTCTGAGGGGCTTGATCAACTGAGCTGGCGAACCGTGACCGCACGGGGGCCCTACGCGGCTGAGGCCGCGCTTTCCGACCTGGGCGTCGAGGCAGTGATCGTCGATCTTGCGGACGGACTGGAGGAGGCGGTGGGGCTGGCCCGTCGCCTCCGCCGGCTTGCGGAACCCCGCAGGGTCCCGATCGTCGCCGTGGGCGGCGATGCGACCGTTTCCGTCTCCCCCGAGTTCGACCTCAGGCTTGCGGATCCCGTCTATCCGGCCCAGGCCGCGATGCGACTCGACAGCCTCGTGCGCACGGCGGTCGCCGAGGAGGAATACCAACTGCGGCAGGAGACCTTTGCGCAGATGGGTGTGGAGCTCGGGACCCCTGAGGGTGGTGATGAGCCCCTCCGTCTGCTGGCGGTTGGCGAGCCCACCCCACAGTTCCTGGGTCTTTCCAACAGCCTGGAAGCCCTGGGCGCCCAGGTCGTGGGGGCCTTCACCAGCTATTCGGCTTTCGACTTCCTGCACGAGGCTGAGTTTGACACCGTCATCCTTTGGGGCGGGGACGCCGCTGACAGCGCCATGGCGATCGCCGGCGGCATGCGCAGGAACAGCCGGCTCTATCACATCCCAACCCTCCTCTACCTGAAGTCGTTGGGGGGTATGTCTGCGTCCGAGGCCTATGGGCGCGGGATTTCCGACGTCGCCTCTCCTCAGACCCCAGAGCCGGAAACCGCCTGGCGGGCGCTGGAGCTGGCCCGGAGCTACCGTCGTCAGGCCGGGATCAGGTCCGCTCTGGAGTCCGCCCGGTCCCTGAAGCTCATGGATGCAGAGACCGGGCTCTTCTCGCCGGATCTCTTTTCCCACCACCTCGGTCGGCTCGCCGGCTCGGCCCCCCTCCGCAATCGACCGCTGACGGTCTGCGTCCTCCGGGTCCGGGAAACCGAAGACGCCGCCGAAGCCCGCCAGACCGGCTGGCTTGAGAGGGCCTTTCCGCAGCTCGGCTCCATGGTCGCCCGGCTTATCCGCGTCGAGGACTCTGCAGCGCGCATGGGACCAGACCATTTCGCCGTCGCGCTGCCGGCGACGCCGGAGGAGGTCGCGCGGACGGTCGCAGAACGGATCGCCGCCGTCATCAGCAGGACCGCCTTTGACGGGGGGGAGGGACGGCCCCCCTTCGGCCTGGAGTTCGACATCGGGGTCGTCGAGGTCCAGGACTCTTCCCAGGTCCACAGGGCCTTGGAGCTTGCTGCGGAGATCTCGCGCAGCGACGGCTGACGCCCCCGCGCCTCAGGCCGCGAGGTCGGACAGCGCCTTCAGGATCATGTCGGCGGCGTTCAGCCTTTGGGCCGGCGTCTCCCATTCCCCCTTGATGACCACCTTGTTGTCCGGCCGGATGCGCCAGGAGACGGAGTTCTTCTGCACATGCTGGACGAGGCCGCCGGGGTTTCCGAAGGAGTCGTTGCGGAAGCTCACGACTGCCCCCTTCGGGCCCACATCTATCTTCGAGACGTTGGCCTGCCGGCACATCCCCTTGATGCCCACGACCTTCAGGAGTTGCGCCGCCTCGGGCGGCAGGGGTCCGAAACGGTCGATCAGCTCGGCCGCCAGAGCCTCACGGTCGGACGCCTGCTCGGCGTCCGACAACCTGCGATAGAGGGCGAGCCTGACATTGAGGTCCGGCACGTAGACCTCGGGAATGAGGACCGCGGCGCCGGTGTTGATCTGGGGGCTCCACCCGCGGTCAGGGGCGGGTCCGGAGTCCCCGCGCGCCTTAAGCTCAGCAACTGCATCCTCCAGCATCTGCTGGTAAAGCTCGACTCCCACCTCCCGGATATGGCCCGACTGCTCCTCGCCCAGGAGATTGCCCCCTCCCCTCTGGTCCAGGTCGTGGCTCGCGAGCTGGAAGCCCGCGCCCAGGCTGTCGAGGGACTGGAGCACCTTGAGACGCCGTTCCGCGGCCAGGGTGATCTGTTTCTCGGAGGGTGTGGTGAGGTAGGCGTAGGCGCGGGCCTTGGCCCGTCCGACCCGCCCGCGCAGTTGGTAAAGCTGCGCAAGTCCGAACATGTCGGCCCGGTGAATGACCAGGGTGTTGGCCGTCGGGATGTCGAGGCCGCTCTCCACGATCGTTGTCGAGAGCAGCACGTCGTACTCGCCGTCGTAGAAGGCGCTCATCACCGCCTCGATCTGGGTAGGCGCCATCTGGCCATGACCGACCACGAAACGCACCTCCGGGACCTGCTCGCGCAGGAACCGCTCGATATCCGGCAGGTCCGAGATCCTTGGAACCACGTAATAGGCCTGCCCACCCCGGAACTTCTCCCGCAGGAGGGCCTCCCGGAGGGCGACCGGGTCGAAGGGTGTGACATAGGTCCTGACGGCAAGCCGGTCGACAGGCGGCGTGGCGATGATCGACATCTCCCGGATGCCGGAAAGCGCCATCTGAAGGGTTCGCGGAATGGGCGTAGCCGTCAGGGTCAGCATGTGGACGTCGGCGCGGAGCTCCTTGAGCTTCTCCTTGTGCTTGACGCCGAAGTGCTGCTCCTCGTCGACGATGACGAGGCCGAGATGAGAGAACTCCACCTGCTTGGACAGCACGGCGTGGGTGCCGATGACAACCTCGATCTCACCCTTTTTCAGGCCTTCCCGGGCCTCGGCTGCTTCACGGGTCGGGGTAAGCCGGGAAAGGCGGGAGACCCGGACGGGCCAGCCCTGGAACCGTTCGCTGAAGGTCTTGAAGTGCTGCCTGGCCAGAAGGGTCGTCGGTGCGATCACCGCCACCTGAAGGCCGCTCATGGCCGCCACGAAGGCGGCGCGCAGGGCGACCTCGGTCTTGCCGAAGCCCACGTCGCCACAGATCAGGCGGTCCATGGGATGACCGGAGGCGAAGTCCTCCAGGACGTCCTCGATCGCCGCCAGCTGGTCTTCGGTCTCTTCGAACGGGAAACGGGCGCAGAACTCCTCGAACACCCCCTGCGGAGGCGTGAGGGCGTCCGTCGTGCGCATGGAGCGTTCCGCCGCGATCTGGATCAGACCCTCGGCCATGTCGCGCAGGCGCGCCTTGGCCCGCGCCTTTCTGGACTGCCAGGCGGCGCCGCCCAGCCGGTCCAGCTGAACGCCCTCGCCCTCTGAGCCGTAGCGGGTCAGGAGGTCGATGTTTTCCACCGGAAGGTAGAGCTTGGCCTCGCCGCCGTACTGAAGCTCGAGACAGTCGTGCGGCGCGCCCTGGACGTCGAGGGTGCGAAGTCCCTCATACCTCCCGATACCGTGGTCGATGTGGACCACGAGGTCGCCGGGCGTCAGGGCCGAAGCCTCCGCGAGGAAGTTTGACGCCCTTCGCCTGCGTCCCGGCCGGGCCAGACGGTCACCCAGAATGTCGGTCTCGGCGATGACCGCCAGGTCGGGCGTCTCGAACCCCGCCTCCAGCGGAAGCACCACCCTCTGGGGCCGCTTCGGATCCGCCGCTCGGGCGGCGTCCCAGTAGGGCGCCAGCGGGGCTGCGGCGAGGCCGTGGTCGGCGAGCATCAGGCCTAGCCGCTCGGACGAACCCTCGGTCCAGGAGGCGAAGAGCACCCGCTTGCCCGATGCCGACATGGCCTTGGCGTGTCCGACCGCCGACTCGAAGAGGTTCACTGAGTCCTGTCGTCGCTCGGCGGCGAAGGACCGGCCGATCCGGGCGCCCATGTCCACCGCCAGGGCGCCGGGCGCGCCGGACAGGCTGCTGAAGCAGCGGACGCTCCGCCCGGCGAGTTTCCTCTCCAGGCTCTCTGGGGACAGGTAGAGGGTCTCTGGCGGCAGAGGCCGGTACTGGCTGCGGCGGTCCGCCTGGTCCCGCGCCTCGAAAGCGTCGGCAACCTGGCCGAACCTGTCGACAAGAGCCGGCTCGGCGAGGGCGTCCAGGCCGACCAGCATGTCATCGGGCAGGTAGTCCAGGAGGGTCTCGAGGTCGCCATAGAACAGGGGCAGCCAGTGCTCCATGCCCGCCCGTCGTCCGCCCCCGCTCACCGTTTCGTAGAGGGGGTCGCCCCCCGGGGCGCCGAAGGCCTCGGCGTAACCGCGCCTGAACCGGGATATGGCCGCCTCGTCGAGGAGGACTTCACTGGCGGGTGGAAGCGAGACCTCAGTGAGTTGCCGCGTGGACCTCTGTGTCTCCGGATCGAAGGCCCGGATCGACTCAAGGGTATCGCCAAACAGGTCGAGGCGCACAGGCTCGGCGGAAGCGGTCGGGAAGACATCGATGACGCCCCCGCGTATGGCGAACTCGCCCTTCTCCGACACCGTCGAGGCCCGGTGGTAACCGTTGACGGCGAAGTAACGCTCCAGGTCCGCCACGTCGACCACCCGCCCCACCCTGGCTGCATAGCCGGCGCCTGCGACGGCGCTCCTCGGCGGCAGCTTCTGGCTTGCGGCGGCCATGGTCGTGGCGACGAGGAGGGGCCGGTCCCAGGCGGTCTCGGCGGCGAGCCGGGCCAGGGCGGCCATGCGTCGGGCCGACACGCCCGACGAGGGGCCGGAGCGGTCGTAGGGCAGGCAGTCCCAGGACGGGAGCTCCAGCACCTCGATCCCCTGGCCGAAGAAGCGGAAGGACTCCACGAAGGCGGACAGGCGTGAGCCATCCCGGGCGATGAAAAGGGCGGGTCCCTTTCGGCGACGCATGAGGTCCGCCAGGACCAGGGCGTCAAAACCCTCCGGCGCCCCAGTGATCTCCAGCCGACCGGGATCCTCCGCCAGTCGTCGCAGGTCGGCCGGGCCGGGCGAAGCCCCGCCGTCAGCCGCCACGCACGGCTCCGGGAAGCGTATGGACCGTGTCCCGGAACTGGCGCAGCGCCGTCAGGATGGCGAGATCGACGCCTGGCGGAGGCGCCTCACGCTCGACGATCCAGCCGTAAAGGTCCTGGTCGGGATGGGCGAGCAGGTCCTCAAGGGCGTCCAGTTCCTGAGGGCTAAGGTGGCGCGCGTGCTCGTCCACGAAGGGACCCAGGATGAGGTCCGCCTCGCGGAAACCGCGCCGCCAAGCGCGGAATGAAAGCCTCTTCAGGCGTGTTTCATCGTGGATAGACATGTGCCCGCGCGGGTATAGTGCGCCACGGCCGACTTGGCCAGCGGCGGTCGGAAAAGGACCCATGCGGCCTGAGATTCTCTTCCCTCTTTTCGCGCCTATCACCAGCCTGAAGGGCGTGGGGCCCCGAATTGCGCCCGCCCTTGAGCGGATCGCCGGGCCCTTGGTCAGGGATCTCCTGTTCCTGGCGCCCCATAGCCTCGTGCACCGCCCACGCCGCACCCTGGCTGAAGCCCAGCCGGAGGAGACCGCCACGGTCCTCGTCACGGTCACCGATCACCTCAGGCCTCGCTCTCCACAGCAACCCATGCGTATCCGCGCTGGGGACGGAACGGGCCAACTGGACCTGGTCTACTTCGGCAACTCGGCCCGCGGAATAGACGCCCGCCTCCCGCTCGGCGCCCGCAGGTGGGTGTCGGGACGGCTCGAGCGCTTCGGCCTCGACCTGCAGATGGTGCACCCGGACTACGTGGTCGAAGAGGCCCGGGCGGGGGACGTTCCCGAGGTCGAGAGCGTCTATCCGGCAGGGGGCGGGCTGGCTTCCAGGCTGGTGCGCCGCTTTGTCGCGGCGGCCCTGGAGCGTGCGCCGGACCTGCCGGAGTGGCAGGACCCCGCCTGGCGGCAGAGGCGCGGGTTTCCCACCTGGCGCGAGGCGATCGGGAGGTTGCACGCGCCAACCGATGAGGCGGATCTCTCGCCGGCGTCACCAGCGCGAAGCCGACTCGCCTACGATGAGCTTCTCGCCCACCAGCTGGCCATGGCCCAGCGGCGCGCTCATCGCAGGGCCGGCGCCGCCAGGTCCCTGCCCGCGTCGGACCTCGCCGGGAGGATCGAGACCGCCCTGCCCTTCCGGCTGACCGTGGACCAGAACACGTCGTTGAACGAGATCAGGACCGACCTGGCCTCCGGTCAACGCATGAGCCGCCTGCTCCAGGGGGATGTGGGATCGGGCAAGACTGTGGTCGCAATGCTGGCCCTGGCCGACGCCGCAGCCGCCCGCGCCCAGGGCGCCCTGATGGCGCCCACAGAAATCCTCGCCCGGCAGCATTTCGACACGCTCTCGGGTCCGCTGGAGGCCCAGGGCCTCGGCGTCGTTCTGCTGACCGGGCGGGACCGGGGAGCGTCCCGCCGGGAGAAGCTGGGGCGTCTTGCCGACGGCTCAGCCGCGATTGCGGTCGGCACCCATGCCCTGTTCCAGGACGAGGTGCGGTTCGCCAACCTGGCCCTGGCGGTCATTGATGAGCAGCATCGCTTTGGGGTCGGGGAGCGCCAGCGACTGCTGGACAAGGGAGAGGGCGTTCACCTCCTCGCCATGTCGGCCACGCCCATACCCCGCACTCTCGAACTGGCCGCCTATGGCGACCTGGACGTCAGCCGGATCATCGGCAAGCCGCCGGGCCGGACGCCGGTCGCAACCCGCGCGGCCCCCATGACCCGGGGTGCGGAGGTTGAGGACCGGCTTGTTGCGGCCGTCCTGGGCGGCGCCCAGGCCTTCTGGATCTGTCCCCTGGTCAGCGAGTCCGAGCTGCTGGACCTCAAGGCCGCAGAGAAGCGGGCTCAGGACCTCCAGGCGCGCCTGGGCAGCCAGGTCGGGCTTGTCCACGGGAAGCTGACGCCGGCGGAGAAGGACGCCGTCATGGCGGACTTCGCATCCGGGAAGGTGCGCGTCCTGGTGGCGACGACGGTCGTGGAGGTCGGGGTCAATGTGCCCAACGCCACCATCATGGTCATCGAGCAGGCGGAGCGGTTCGGCCTCGCCCAGCTCCACCAGCTCCGGGGCCGGGTCGGGCGCGGACGGGCGGAGAGCGCCTGCGTCCTCCTCTACGATCCGCCCCTGTCGGACACAGCCCAGAGGCGCCTGGACATCCTCCGGCGATCCGATGACGGTTTCGCCATCGCCGAGACCGACCTGGAGCTGAGGGGCGGCGGCGACGCCCTGGGTCTCCGGCAGTCCGGATTTCCTGACTATGTCTTCGTGGACCCCTTCGTCCACCGCGACCTCATCCTGGCCGCCGGCGATGACGCCCGGCTGATCCTGGCCCGGGACCCAGGCTTCACGACCCCGCGTGGAGAGGCGCTCAAGGTGCTTCAGGCCCTGTTCGACTGGCGGGCTGAGACGGGCTTGAAAGGCGCCTGAGGGCGTTGAAGGCGGCGAGGCGGGTCCGGGCGTCGGCCTCGATATCGGCGTAGAAGAGATTGAAGCCCGGGGTCCTGAGGCGATCCTCCCAGGAGCCGAAGGGGCGCAGCATCCGCGCCTCCGGCCGGGATACCCTCAGCACGCCCTTGATGCATTGTGCGCTGAACTGCCGCGTGACAAAGGGCGGCCGGGCGCCCCATTCCAACCCGGTGGCGTTGGTCGCCCCCCTGGCGAGACGCGCAGGCGCCGCCTTATCCGTGGTGGCCTGCAGGAGCGGATTGTAGCAGAGCGGCAGGCGCTCCCCGAGGTTGACAAGGTCAGGTCCTGACCAGACCAGAGAGCGATCCTGGAGGTCGCGGGCGTGGGTTTCATCGTCGACATAGGCCCAGGCCCAGGCCGCGAGGCACCCCGTCTGCTCGGGAGACATGCAGGGTGTCAGGGGCGGGCTGTCCGCCGGCGTTACGGTGTCGATCAACCAGGCACCGGCAAGCCGGTGACTCACCGCAGGACGCGACCCGATCTCGGCGAGAAGGCGGGCGGCCAGAACCCCGCCCTGTTCAACGCCGACAATGAGGATCGGACGATCCGGCCCCGATCTGGCCAGAAAACTCAGGAAGGAGGCCTCGGCGTCGACATAGGCGAAGCGTCGGGCCTCGCGGGCGTCTTCACGAAGGGTCGTGAAGGAGTAGAGCCCGGCCTGCCGGTACCTCGGCGCAAAGATCCTGCCGGTCCCGGCGAAGGGCCCCACCAGGTTGGGCGCCATCACCCTGCGGAAGACCTCGTCTGAGTCCGGGTCGTCAATCGGGCTGTTCCAGTGATCCGCGCCGGAATAGGTCGTCGGCCCCAGGAAGAAGACATCCGCCTCTCCTGGCTTGCCCGGTCCTTCCGGGAGCAACCGCCAGGCCTCGGCCCGGTCATAGTCCGGCGCCGGAGGCGGGGTGTAGATCTGGAAGGGTTTGCCCGGGTCCATCGCCGCAAGCCGGATATCGTCCCGCCGGATGAAGGCGAGAACCGCCAGAAGGGTCAGGACCCCAAGCCCCAGCCAGAGCCCCAGGCGTGGACGCCGGCGGGGCGATAGGGCGGCAGCTTCGAACCCGGGTTCGCCGGTCATGGCCTTCGCCTAGCGATAGGGGTCTTGGGTGTCCAGAAACCCCCGGACATAGTCGTCAATCCCCGCCTCAAGGCTCGTGAAACCACCCGTGTAGCCCAACTCGGCCAGGCGCTGCATGCGAGCCTCGGTGAAGTATTGGTATCGATCTCTCAGCCCCGTCGGCATTGGGATGTAGTCAATCTGTGGCGTCCGACCCGCTGCGTTGAACACCGCGCGCGCGAGGTCCTCAAAGGTCCGCGCCGTTCCGGAGCCGAGGTTGAAGACCCCGTTCACCTGCGGTGAGGCGAGGAGCCAGGCGACGACATCGGCGACGTCACGCACATAGACAAAGTCCCGCTTCTGGCCGCCATCCGGCACGCCCTCGCGGTAGGACCGGAAGAGCTGGACAGCCTGCCCGTCGCGCACAGCGGGCCAGATCTGTGCGGCGACCGACTTCATGGAACCCTTATGGCCTTCATTGGGACCATAGACATTGAAGAACTTCAGGCCAGCCCACTGGGGCGGCGCGTACTCGCGGGCCGCCTGACGCGCGGCGAAG
The DNA here is from genome assembly GCA_947456005.1 of Caulobacteraceae bacterium. Taxonomy (GTDB): domain Bacteria; phylum Pseudomonadota; class Alphaproteobacteria; order Caulobacterales; family Caulobacteraceae; genus Phenylobacterium. The sequence goes on along the minus strand of CANGRP010000029.1, from coordinate 1,447 downwards.
ATGTCGAACACGGCCTTTGACCAGCCATAGGCATTGAGGGGTCGGAGCGCCGCAAGGCTCTCGAAGTCGTCCCGGTCGTCGAAGCCCAGGGTTCCGTCGCCATAAGTGGCCGCAGAGGAGGCGTAGATGAAACGCCTCTGGCGGTCGGCGCACCAGCGATAGAGGTCTCGGCTCAGTCCGAAATTGGTCTGGACGATCAGGTCCGCGTCCGTTTCCGTGGTCGAAGAGATGGCCCCCATGTGGATGACCGCCTCCACGTCCCGCCAGCGCTTCTCCAGCCAGTCGAACATGTCTGCGGGGGCGACAAAGTCACCGATGGCGTGCTGGGACAGATTCCGCCACTTGCCCAGGTCTGCCTCACGCAGGCGATCACAGACCACAACGTCCAGGCTGCGGTCCTCCGCGAGTCGGGCGACGATGTTCGAGCCGATGAATCCGGCGCCCCCGGTGACGAAAATGATTCTGCGGGTCACGGCTTCCCCTCCCCACCCATCCTGCGGATCGCGGCGGTTGTTGAGTATCCCTCGATAAGGGGCGCGAGGCGGACCTCCCCTCCCCAGCTCCGGACCAGGTCGCCGCCTACCACCTCGGACTCCGCATAGTCAGCGCCCTTCACAAGAACGTCGGGGCGGGCGGCGCGGATCAATTCGAGGGGCGTCTCCTCGTCGAAGGGCGCCACGAGGTCGACGCTGGCCAAGCCTGCCAGGACCAGGGCGCGGCTCTCAAGGTCGTTCACGGGGCGACCCTCGCCCTTGAGGGCCCGGACGGAACGGTCGGAGTTCACGCCGACGATCAAACGGTCGCACCAGCTGCGGGCCTGCGCCAGGTAGGCGACATGGCCCCGGTGAAGGATGTCGAAGCAACCGTTGGTGAAGCCGACGCGCAGCCCGCGCGAGCGCCATCTGGCGACCTCCTCGACCATCCGGGCGCCGGTGGCGACCTTGGCCTCGGCGGCGGCCATGTGCGCTGCAAGCGCCGCCTCGACGAGTTCGTCCGGCGAGACGGTGGCCGTGCCCACCTTGCCGACGGCCACGCCCGACGCAAGAAGAGCAAACCCAATGGCCTCATCCAGGGATCGGCCGGCGGCGAGGCCTGTCCCGAGGGCGGCGATGGCCGTGTCGCCGGCGCCGGAAACGTCGAAGACCTCCCTCGGCGATCCCGGGAAGTGGCGAACAGGCTCTCCCCGGACGGCAAGGGACATCCCCTGGGCCGCCCGTGTGACCAGGATGGCCCGGGCCTCGCAGAGCTCCAGGGCCCGGGCCAGGGCGATCTCCACTTCAGCGTCGGTGCCGGTGGGCAGGCCGGAGGCGTGCGCCAGTTCCGTCGCGTTCGGCTTGATGAGGTCGACGCGGCCGTAGCGCTGGAAGGATCGCGCCTTTGAATCTACGAGGACTGGCAATCCTGAGTTCCGGCAGGCGGCGATGACCTCGTCGGTGACGACGCCCTT
>CANGRP010000028.1 GCA_947456005.1 Caulobacteraceae bacterium | reverse complement strand
TGCGACGCCGGTAATGGGCATGGCTTCGTCCCGGGCGCCGGCCGCCCACTTCAGGTCCTGCTGGCGGCGGGCCGCCGCGGCGGACCACATCAGCTGCACGAGACCGATGGCGATGGCGGCGCCCAGCAGCAGGAGTTCAGGTTCAGCGACCATGTTCACATCGGGCTCGTATAGTTGGGGGCTTCACGGGTCATCATGACGTCGTGGACGTGGCTCTCGCGCAGGCCCGCACCGGTGATCCGGATGAACCTCGCCTTGGACCGGAAGCTCTCAAGGTCCTCAGCGCCCACATAGCCCATGGCGGCGCGCAACCCGCCGACCATCTGGTGCAGGACGCCGCCAATGGGCCCCTTGTAGGCGACCTGGCCCTCAATGCCCTCAGGCACCAGCTTGAGGGCCGAGACCTCTTTCTGGAAGTACCGGTCGGCCGAGCCGTTCGCCATGGCGCCGAGGGACCCCATGCCGCGGTAGGCCTTGTAGGAACGCCCCTGGTACAGGAAGACCTCGCCCGGCGCCTCATCCGTGCCGGCGAAGGCCGAGCCCATCATGGCGGCGTGAGCGCCCATCGCCAGGGCCTTGGCGAAATCGCCGGAGTACTTGATCCCGCCGTCGGCGATCACCGGGACGTCCGTGTCGCGGGCGGCGCGGGCGGCGTCGGCGATGGCGGTCAGCTGGGGCACGCCCACGCCGGCCACGATGCGGGTGGTGCAGATCGATCCGGGACCAATCCCCACCTTCACGGCGTCGGCGCCGGCGTCGATCAGGGCGCGGGTCCCGTCGTAGGTGGCCACGTTGCCGGCGACAATCTGGACCCGGTTGGCCTCGCGACGCAGCCGCGCGACGGCGCGGATGACATCGGCGTTGTGGCCATGGGCCGTGTCGATCACCACCACATCCGCCCCAGCCTCGACCAGGGCCATGGACCGCTCGAAGCCGCCGTCGCCGACGGTCGAGGCTGCGCCGACCAGCAGCCGACCCTGGGCGTCCTTGGCTGCGGACGGATGGGCCTGGGCCTTCTCCATGTCCTTGACGGTGATCAGGCCCACCGCCCGGTTGTCGTCGTCGACGACGATCAGGCGCTCGATCTTGTGGCGACGCAGGAGGTTGCGGGCCTCCTCCTGGGTGCAGCCCTCGCGCACCGTGATGAGGTTCTCCGAAGTCATCAGGGTCCGGGCCGGAACGTCATCGCCATTTTCGAAGCGCATGTCGCGGTTGGTGAGCATGCCCACCAGCCTTCCCGTGCCGGGCTCGACGACGGGGAAGCCGGATATCCGCCGCCGGGCCTTGATCTCGCGGATCTCGCGCAGGGTGGTGTCGGGATGGATGGTCATTGGGTTGATGACCATGCCGCTCTCGTATCGCTTGACCTCCCGGACCTGGTCGGCCTGCTCGTCCACGGTGAGGTTGCGGTGCAGGATGCCCATTCCCCCGGCCTGGGCCATGGCGATGGCCAGCCGGCTTTCCGTCACCGTGTCCATGGCGGACGAGACAATGGGGATGTTCAGGTTGATCTCGCGGGTGAACCGGGTGGTCGTGTCCACCTGTCCGGGCATCACTTCGGAGGCGCCGGGTTCGAGCAAAACGTCGTCGAAGGTAAGGCCTTCGCGAATCTCCATGAGACTCTCCATTTTGCGAGCCGCGTATAAGGGCTAGCGCCCCCCTGGCGCAAGGCCGGCGGCGGGTCGGCCACGGAATCCAGTGGCGACGAGGTAGGTCTCCGAGGAGTCCGCTCGGCTGGCGGGCGGCTTGACGTTGCGGACCTGGGCGAAGCTGTGCTTGAGCCGGGTGATGACCTCGCTGATCTCGCCGCCCTGGAAGGCCTTGGCGACGAAGGCGCCGCCGGGGGTCAGGACGGTCTCGGCAAAGTCGACCGCCGCATCGATCAACCCGACGATCCGCAGGTGATCCGTCCTGCGATGTCCCACCGTATTGGGCGCCATGTCGGACATCACGAGGTCGGGGGCGCCGCCCAGTTGCGCAACCAGCAGGTCCCCGCAGGCAGGATCCGTGAAGTCCATCTGCAGCAGGACGGCCGGAGGCAGGGGCTCCACCGGGAGAAGATCGACACCAACGATCTGGGTGACGCCGCGCTCGATGGCGACCTGCGTCCACCCTCCGGGCGCAGCGCCGAGGTCGATGACCCTCTGGCCCGGCTTCAGGAGCCCGAAGCGGTCGGCGATGTCGGTCAGCTTGTATGCGGCCCGGCTGCGATAGCCATGCGCGCGGGCCTTGGCGGACCAGGGATCATTGATCTGGCGTGACAGCCAGGCCTGGGATGACGGCGTGCGCATCTTGGCGGTCTTCAGGCGCGCCGGCTTGCCGCGGCCCTCCTCTGTCCCGCCAGTGGGGGCGCGGACCATGCGCCTGCGGGGGGGATCAGCCATGCGCCGGCGCTCCCCCGCGGCCCCTGGGCCTGCGACGCTGCCGGGCCGCCATCATCGACAGGAGGATCCCTTCGCGAAGTCCACGGTCCGCCACCCTGACGCGGTCGCAGGGCCAGAGTTCCTGGACCGCTGGCAGAATGGCGGCGCCGGCGAGGACGAGGTCTGCGCGATCCGGCCCGATGCAGGGCTGAGCCGCCCGCTCCGCCATGCTCATGGCAATGAGCCGGTCAGCAGAGGCCTCACATTCGGCGCGGGTCATCCAGATCCCGTCCACCCGGCTCCGGTCATATCGGGGCAGATTGAGGTGCAGACCCGCAAGGCTGGTGATCGCCCCCGAAGTGCCGATGATGTGCGCCCGGCCAGCGTCGAAGACGGGGCGGAGGCTCTCGGCGCCGGTGAACCCCTCCAGTGGGCCACGGAAGGCGTCAACCATCCAGCGGAACCAGACCTCGGGCGGATCAGGCCCCTCGGGGAACTGCTCCGCAAGAGTCACGACGCCAAGCGGTATCGATCGCCAGGCCCTGACGGGCGCGCTTCCGGGGCCCTGCCGGCCGGAGCGCCCGCGGCCGGAAAGATCCACCCAGGACAGTTCTGTCGAGCCGCCGCCGACATCAACGACCAGGGCCGCATCCGCTGTCCGGTCCAGGAGATTCAGGCACCCGGCCACGGAGAGGTGCGCCTCCTCCTTGGGAGAGATCACCTCCAGGTGCAGGCCGGTCTCCGCCGCCACCCGTTCGATGAACTCGGCCCCGTTCTGCGCCGACCGGCAGGCCTGGGTGGCGATGGCCTTGAACCGGGTGACGCCCCGTCGACGGACCTTCTCGGCGCTGACGCGAAGCGCGGCGAGGGCCCGGTCCATCGCCGCGTCCGAGAGCCGGCCGGTCTGCGACAGGCCCTCCCCAAGGCGGACGATGCGGGAATAGGCGTCCACGACCCGGAACCCCCGACCCGCAGGCGCCGCGATCAGGAGCCGGCAGTTATTGGTGCCGAGGTCGAGAGCCCCGTAGAGCACCCTGCCCCCCGCTCCTGCGCCCTGTTCCCGGCCGTTGTGCGCGGCGCCGGGCGCGCCTGGCGCCTCTGACATGGACCCTGGTTCCAAACAGGCGCGACAATCCGTCCCGCCACTTCGTCTACAGCCTATCCGAGAGGCTTCGCCCCCGGAAGGCGTCTTGCGGCCATACCGGATTGAATTAGGTATAGGAGGTGGCTCTTCAGAGCCGGAGTCTGAGTGATGAACATCCAGCGATCCCCCGGCGGCGGCCATTCCGACCCTCCCGCGATCATCCGGGAAGCGAAGTTCGCGATTGGCGATGTGGTGAAGCACCGGATCTTCCCCTTCCGGGGCGTCATCTTTGACGTGGATCCGACCTTCAACAACACCGAGGAGTGGTGGCTCTCGATCCCGGAGCACGTGCGCCCGCGGAAGGACCAGCCCTTCTACCACCTGCTGGCCGAGAACGAGGATAGCGCCTACGTGGCCTATGTGTCCGAGCAGAACCTGCTGGCCGACGAGACCGGCGAGCCGGTCGGTCACCCCCAGACTCCCGAGATCTTCGAGGCCTTTGAGCCCGGCCGCTATCGCCTGCGTCCGCGCATCAGCAACTAGGCCTGCGACTCAGTAGTCCCGCCGCCAGCGCACCGAGAGGGTGTTTCCGCCCTGGCCGGACAGCTTGGAGATCAGGCTCAGGGAGCGGCTGACATTCCATTCGACCTGGGCGGACCCGCCGTCTCGGCCGCCTCCACTGACGATCAACAAGACGTTATCCGTCAGGTATTTACCACCCGAGACTTCGAGTCCCTCGCCGTCGACGCCGCCGGCGAAGGTCAAACGATCCAGTCCCGCAAGGCCACGGAGATTACCGATCACATCAAGGGCGCCGCCGCCCGCCATGGACGCCACGGCCGACGCCAGCTGGGCCGTCTCTACCGGCGAGAGCTGGGAGGCCGACCTTCCGAAAAGGATCTGCGAGAAGATCTCATCGGTCGGCAGGGGCGGTGTTGACGTCAGCGTGATCTCCGGACGTTCCGCCGTGCCGCGGATCCGTACGATGGCGGTCAGCGCCGGATCACTCCGTACAGCCGCAAGGTCCAGCCGGATCCGGGCCGGATCCTCAGACAGATAGACCACGCCGGAGGGATCGATCTCGAAGCGCTTGTCGGCGAAGGCATAAGACCCGCGCACCACCCGGGCGAGGCCCGTGAGGCGTGGGCGGGCGGTGGTTCCCGTCACGCGGGCGTCCACGGACATCTCCAGATCCAGCCCCTGGCCGCGGATGTAAATCTGCTGGGGGGCCCTCAGGGTGACGTCGAGGGCCACGGCGGGACCCCCGCCCGAGCGTCCTTCTCTGCGGCCGACTTCCACAGGTCGGTTGATCTCCGTGACCGCAAGGGGAGTCACCCCCGTCGGGGTCGGGGCCGTAGCGGTGACGTCCGCCCGGTTGATCGTCAGCCCACCCTTGAGGGTGACCCGGCCGTCCGCCGCACGGGTCATGGAGGCTTGCCCCGAAGCGATGGCGGTGGCCAGCTCATTGTCGATGACCCGGAAGTTCAGCAGGTCCAGGCGGAACGAGCTGGCCGAGCCCTCCTGGAGGGAGATGAGCCCGGACCCGGACAGCGTGCCTCCCTGCCCGTCAGCCCCTGTCGCGCGGTCGATCCGGATGGCTGATTCCGACAAACGTGAGCGCACGACGACATTCTTGAGCACCAGCCCGGTTGACGCGTCCGCGAAGGCGCCATTCTCGATCTCGGCTTCCCCGTCCGCCCTTGGCGCCGCCAAGGTGCCGCCAAGGGTTCCCCGCACCTGGACGAGCCCGCTGAGGGTCTGCTCGCCGCCGACGAACAGGTCCCAGAGGGGCTTCACCTCGCCGTTCGCCTGAATACGGCCTCGGAGGGGGCGCTCCCGGTCAGGGGATATGCTGAAGGCGGCGAGGCGCGTGTTCACCGGCAGCGTGACCTCTCCGTCAGCGGACATACCCTGTGGGGTCCCAATGTCCGCCGCCAGCCGGAGCTCTTCCTCGGCGAGGGCGGCGGTGAAGCGCCCGCTCAGGCCCAGGGCCACCTCGCTGTCCCGGGCGCGGACCCCCTCCAGCCGCCCGGAGCTGGCGCCGACAAGCCGGCCATCCCTCCCTTCGATCCGGAAATCCGCGTCGAGACGGCCGGCAAGGTCCGGATTCAGAAAGCTCGCGGGGACGTCGTCGAGCCGGCCTGTGACCAGGGCGCTCGACCTTTCCAGGGTGAGGTCCAGGGAGGCTGCGCCCTCCTGGTCCAGGCCTATGCGAAGCCTGGCCCTGCGCGTGTCCCCATCAAGTTCCAGGCGCGCGGTCTCCAGGGTCCTGACCCGGCGTCCCGCCGCCTCCCCGCCACCGTCGAAGCCGATCCGCCACCCCTCGCCCGAACGCTCGGCAAGGCCATTCCCATCGACATTCCAGTCCCCGCCCGTCGTCTGGCCATTGGCCCGAAGACGGATGGCAAGACGCTCAAGGGGCCCTTCGGCGGTGAGCCGGCCTTCCGACACCGAGACGGTCTCGCCGGGTGAAAGCGCATTACGGGCGGAGAGGTCCGCGTCGAGCCAGAGACCGGAACCTGCCCGGTCCTCCAGCCGAAGGGCGCCGGTCACGGTTCCCTCCGCCAGGAAGGCGCCCCGCGACAGGTCAATGGCGAGGTCGGCCTGTGAGGCGCCCTTTCCGCCCAGGGTCGCCTCGCCCCTGACCTGGAGTCCACTGGCGTCCACCCGGATTTCGCTCAGCCGCACGCCGCCCCTCGGAAAGGCGAATGCGGCCCCCGCTGACGCAGGGCCGTAGGGACTCTGCGCCTTGAGGTCGCCCCCCCCCCCTGCAGGGGACCAGTTCATCTCCAGTTGCGCCTGGGTGAGCTTGAGCCCCGGAAGGTCAATGGCGTCGAAGCCCGCCTCCATGCGGACCTCAGGGGTTGCGAGACGACCGCCAATGCGGCCGGCGCCCGAGGCCTTGCCTGCAATCTCAACAGGACCGGCGCCGAAGGGACCGGACGCCGACCAATCGAAGCCGACGTCCAGAGCCCCCGAGGCGAGGGCGCCGCCACGGGCGTTGGCCCGGATGGCCCTGCCCTCCAGGACGATGCGCTCGAACCGCAGGTCGCCTTCCTGGAAGGCGAAACGGGCGTCCAGCGCCGGGCGCGGCCCGAGCAGCCTGTCCGCCTCGAGACGGCCTGTCCTCAGGTTGTCTCCCCGAGCGGAGACGGAGACTGCCCAGGGCGACTGTGAACCCGCCGAGCGAGCGCTCCAGCGACCTGACAGACCGCCAGAGGCGCCGGGTAGGCCCGCGTCCAGCCGGGTGGCGACTGCTTCACCAGAGAAGGAAAGCCCCCCCAGGAGACCGCGGGACCCCTCCCCGGTGACCCGGAACCCGGAGCCGACAGCCCTGAGGTCCTCAATGAGGAGGGCGCCGTCGGCGAGCCGCGAGGCCTTCAGGTCCAGGGTCGGGGCCCGGCCGAGGAGGGTGGCGGGCAGGCCTGCCCCACGGCCGCCCTCGCCGCGCAATCCCACCTGGAGGTCGAGACGCCCGTTTCGGGCCTCCAGAGTGACGCGGCCGCCAAACTCTGAGAGCTGATAGCCTGCGGCCTGGATCGCCGCCACCCGGGCCTCTCCGCCGAACCGCCAGGCCTCCGCCCCACCCGCCATCCGGCCCCCGATCCAAAGCGCTCCAGCCTCCCCGCCGCCAAGGAGCCGGGCCAGGGAGGGTGCGGTGAGCAGGACCTCCAGGCCGCCTTCGCCAGCCTGCAGTCTCTCAAGGTCGACCGGGCCGCGGACCGAGGCCTTCGCCGTCTCGGCAAGGACGGTCAGTTCGATGACATATCCCCCCCTGTCGCCGGGCTTGCCCTTGGCGACACCGGCAAGGCGCAGCTGCGGGCCGAGTCTCTCCGCAATGGGACGGGTCAGGGTCGACGCCGAAAGGTCGACGAGGCCGGTCAGTGACCCGCCTTCCGGCGTCCATCCCCCAGTGACGGCCACAGGCCGGTCTTCGCCCGAGCGCAGATCGGCCCGGACCTGGCCCCGCTCGACCTGGCCGTCCGCCGCCACAGACAGCCTGAAGGGCTTGTCCGCCGCCACGCCGACGGAGCCAGCCAGGGCGCCGCCCATTGCCTCCAGGGCCTCGGCCCTCACCCGAAGCGGGCGGTCCGGACCGACATCGAGATCCAGGTTTGCGAAGTCGCCCTCGTGCAGCAGGCTGATAGCCGACAGTCGGGCGGAAACGCCGTCATCGTCCCTGAGCACCTGGACGACTCCGCCTGCCCTGAAGGCCCCGCGCCGGACGCTGAAGGCCGGATCGGTCTCGACGACTGCGGACAGGTTGCGCAGTGTGACGGTCACCGGCAGGGCCCTATGGGGTTTGGGAGGCTCCAGCTTGGGGCGGCGGAGGACCCGGATCCTCTCGGCAGAGGCCCTCTCGACGCGGACCTCACGTCCCGCCAGGCGAAGAGGTCGCCAATCCAGGCTCAGGGCCCGGGATTCAAGCCAGACCCCCTCCTTGTCCCGGATCGCAAGGCGGCGAACCGTGAACGCCCCCAGGGGATCGCCGGCGAGCCCGCTGACCTCGAGGTGACCCACCGGGCCGACCGGCAGGCCGTCCGCGAGGGACTCCACCAGGGCGAGGCCCTGGGGCGTCCGCAGGAGGAACGGCGCAGTGAGCGCAATCCCGGCCAGGATGACTGACACTCCCCCCAATGCGAGAAGGGCGGCGCGGACGGCCCGACCGCGCAGCATGAAACGCCTGGGTTTGGGTTCGGGCGCCTCGGTCAAAAGCTCTGCCCGATGCTGATGTAGACCTGGTAGCTGGGGTCGTCGGATCGCCGGTTCAGGGGGACGGCCAGGTCGAACCGGATGGGACCAAAGCCGAGATTGTAGCGAACGCCCAGCCCAACGCCGAGGTCGAGGGTGTCAAAGGCGGGCTCCTGCGAGACGCCGACTGAACCCGCATCCAGGAAGGCGACCACGCCCCATTGATCAGACAGACGATGCCGAACCTCCCCAGAGAGCTCCACCAGGGACAGACCCCCGACCGGCGTATTGTCCGAGAGGTGGGGTCCTATGCCCTGGAAGACATAGCCCCGGACCGATCCACCGCCTCCGGCGTAGAACCGCCGGGAGGCCGGCACGCCGCCAAGGGTCCCGCCGAGGATGGACCCCGCCTTGGCCCGGCCCGCCAGGACCGTTCGCCGGTCGCCGTCCAGAGGCAGGTAGGCGGACCCCTGGAGCGAGGCTTTGACATAGCTCAGGGTCACGGAACCGGTCAGGAGCGTGGGCTCGGCGCGGACGTCGACCCGCCAGCCTGACCTGGGATCCAGGACGTCGTCTGTCTCATCAATGGCCAGGGCGCCCAGCAGGGAACCCACCACCTGCTCACGCTGCAAAAGTGCGGAGGCGGACGCCGATTTCTCTTCGGTCTGGGTGTAGTCGAGAGCCGCGCCAACCGTGACATAGGCGACCTCTGACCGCTTTCGCTGAACATCGACGCGCACTTCAATCCCGGTCTCGTCATAGGCGGACGTCTCGCGCCGGAAGGCGGCGGTGTACCCATTGAGCGACTGCCTCAGGCGTCCCCAATGTGGCAGGGTGACCTCGACCCCCAGACGACTGTCCACGGTGGACACCCGGCCGAGCACCGCACTGGTGTCCGCCAACCCGAACCGATTGAAGTGCGTCCAGCGCATGTCGGCGCCCAGGCCCTCGCTGCTGGCGAAACTGGCGCCCGCCTCCAACCGATGGGGCTTGCGGTCCGTGAGGGTCACCACCACCGGCCTCAACCCGCCCTCGGGGACCTCTTCGAGCGGCGCGAGGGCGACTGTGACCTGGTCGTAGGCCCCGGTCTCCACCAGGCTCTTCTCGAGGTTGGCGATGGAGTCTGGATTGTAGGCCCCGCCCGAAGTCCAGGGCGTAAGACCCTTCAGCCAGTCAGGCCGCGTGCGTCCCTCAGTCTCGACCCTGAGGGAGTCGAGGCGGACGGGCAGTCCCGCGCTGATCCTGAAGGTCGGGCGAAGGGTCTGGTCCGCGTGATCGACAATCACCTCCCGCGGGCCGATGAAGGCGTCGGCGTATCCCTCCTTCTGGATTGCCGAGAGGACCCTCGCCTCCGCCGAGACGACATCGATCGCCCGGGCGGGCTGGCCAGGGGCGATCTGAAGCCGCCCGGTCCCCAGCGCCTGGATCGAGGCGACCGGCGCGGGGTCAATCCATTCGATCCTGACATCGGAGATCCGGAACCGCGGGCCTGGCGTGACCTCGACGAAAGGTTCGGCAATGACCGCTTCCGAGACCCCGGGCTGGACGCGAAAGGCGTAGTAGCCCTCGGAGCGCAGGACGGCCGAAGCTTCTTCTGCCGCCACATTGGCCCTCTGCCGGGCGTCAAAGCGATTTCGCGATGGGCGTTCGGACGCGCCAACGGCCGTCTCGATCCGGGTCCGGAGATCGGCGGGAAGGTCGCCCCGGACCTGAGCGCGCAGTTGCGGAGCCGCCAGGGCAGGATGGGCCGTCAGTAGCGCGAGCCCGGTCAGCCCCGCCAAGAACAGTCGCGACCCCGTCACGCGTCATCTCCAGTCAGGGGAGTCAGATAGCCCGGCCCCGCCATCCGTGTCACCCGCAGAGGCGGAGACAGTTCCGCCCATTTCTCGGGCAGGCGCCCTTAAAGCCGGCGCCCAGGAGTCAGGTGGTCGCCAAGCCGGCCTGAGCGCTCTATTCAGGACGCAGGTTTTCTAGGCTTGTCCCCTTCGTATCCGAACGGAGGGGAGCACCGGGTGAGATACGCTTTGGCTGAAACACCGCCTATGGGTGATAGAAGCGCGGCTGCGGCGGCGCCCTATGACGAGATGATCGATCCCGCAGGGGACGTGCGTCCGCACTATGCCGCTTTGGCGAGGCGTGTGGCCTCCCTGTCCGACGAGGACCTGGCCGAGCGGCAGCGGCTGCTGGAGCGCTTCTTCCTGCTCCAGGGCATCACCTTCACGGTCTATGGGGCCGAGAGCTCCACGGAGCGGATCATCCCCACTGACCTCCTGCCGCGGATCATTCCCGCCGCGGAATGGGCCACCATCGAGGCCGGGCTGGTGCAGCGGCTTCGGGCCCTGAACATGTTCCTGGCCGACATCTACAGTGAACAGAAGATCCTGATGGACGGGGTCCTGCCCCGGGAGCTGGTGCTGGGCGCCCCCTCCTACCGCCGGGAGATGCAGAACCTCTTTGTCCCACACCAGGCCTACGCCAACGTCTGCGGCAGCGACCTCATCCGCAAGCCGGACGGTGGATTCGCCGTTCTGGAGGACAATCTCCGGGTGCCCTCGGGGGTGTCGTACATGCTGGCCAACCGCGAGGCGGCCAAGCGGACCTTCCCCGGCTCCTTCCGGATGGCGGGCGTGCGGCGGATCGAGCAGTACCCAGACCTCCTGCTCTCCACCCTCAGAAGCATGGCGGCTGACTGGCGGCCAAACCCGCAGGTCGTGGTGCTGACCCCGGGCGTCTACAACTCGGCCTACTTCGAGCACGCCTATCTCGCCCGGCTGATGGGCGTTCCCCTGGTCGAGGGTCGCGACCTCGTGACCCATGACAACATGGTCTACATGCGCACCACGACGGGCCTTCGCCGGGTGGACGTGATCTACAGGCGGGTGGACGACGACTTCATCGACCCCCTCACCTTCCGGCGGGACTCCAGCCTGGGGGTGGCCGGCCTGTTCAACGCCTACAGGGGCGGGAACGTCGTGATCTGCAATGCGCCAGGCACCGGCGTTGCGGACGACAAGGCGGTCTACGCCTACGTTCCGGAGATCATCAGCTACTACCTCGGCGAGGACGCCATTCTCCCGAACATCGAGACCTTCCTCTGCCGCGAACCGTCTCAGCTCTCCCACGTCCTGGCCAACCTGGACAAGCTCGTGGTCAAGGCGGTGGGCGCCTCGGGGGGCTACGGGATGCTGGTGGGACCCCACGCCAGCCGGGATGAACGGGAGCGTTTCGCCGAGGCGCTAAAGGCGGATCCCGACAACTACATCGCCCAGCCCACCATCCAGCTCTCCACCGCGCCTTGCCTCATCGACGGCGCCGTCGATCCCCGGCATGTGGACCTGAGACCCTTTATCCTCTCCGGCGACAAGATCCGGGTCACGCCGGGGGCCCTGACGCGGGTCGCCCTGAAGAAGGGCTCCCTGGTGGTCAACTCCAGCCAGGGCGGCGGCTCTAAGGACACCTGGGTCCTGGGCGAGGCCGAAGCTGCGGAGACCCGGTCATGATGCTCGCCCGCGTCGCCGACAGTCTCTACTGGATCGGCCGGTATGTTGAACGTGCCGAGCACATGTGCCGTCTGGCGGACGTGCTCCTGAACGCCACTCTCGACAGAACGGAAAGCTCCGGCCAGGTCGCCCGGATGGTCATCTCCGCGGTCTCCGACGGAGAGCACCCCGAGGAGATCTCGCCCTGGGATGCGGCCCTGGCGATCACCATGGAGAGCGGGGACAGCGACTCCGTGACTGCGGCGCTGGCCAGGGCCCGGGAGAACGCCCGGCAGGTCCGGGACCAGCTCACGACCGAGACCTGGGAACGGCTGAACCTGATCTATCTCAGGGTGACCGGCGCCTCTGCACACCGGGAGTTCTCGGACGCCCCCTCCCAGTTCCTTCATGACATCATCGCCGACCTTCACCTGTTCAAGGGCGCGGCCGACGCCACCATGAGCCATGGGGAGGGCTGGGGTTTCCTGCAGCTGGGGGTCTTCATTGAGCGGGCCCAGCTGACCGGCCGCCTTCTCCAGGCCGGCTTCGGCCGGAGCCTGGGCCGGCCCGTCACGGAGCATGCGGCCATGACCGCCCTGCTGCGCATGAGCTGCGCCCTGGAACCCTACCTGCGAAAGCACACCGCCGACATCCAGCCGCGGCTGATCCGGCAGTTCCTGATGTTCGACGAGGACTTTCCGCGATCCCTTCGCTTCGCCACCGCGCGGATCGAGGACCACCTCTCTGGGGTTGGCCGGAATGTCGATCTCGGCGGCGCGGCAGGCCCTGAGCGCCTCGCCGGCCGCCTTAAGGCGCGGCTTCTCTATGCGGAGGCCGAGACCCTGACAGGAGAGGACTCGGATCTCCTCGTCGCCACGGTCCTTGAGGAGTGCGCGCGCCTGCACGCCGGGATCTACGACACCTTCGTCGCCTATTCGCTGGAAATGCGGCTGCCCGCCTAGGAAACGCCATGCTTCTCGAAGTCAGACATGTCACCCGGTACCATTACGCCGCCCCGGTCCGGGAGAGCGTCATGGAGGTCTGGATGCAGCCCCAGAAGACGCCTCGCCAGCGTCTGGCCAGCTTCGACCTGGAGCTCGACCCGGCGTCGCAGGTCTTTTCGTACGCCGACCCCTACGGGAATGCGGTCTATCATTTCGACGTGCCCCAGCCACACGACCAGCTCACCATCACAGCCCGGTCCGTTGTGGAGACCTCACCCCCTGAGCCCCTCCCCGAGGCCCTCGACATCGGCGAATGGGACAGGCTCCGCAGCGACCGCGTCCACGGAGAGAACTTTGACTTCCTCCGGCGCCAGGGGTTCTGCTTGGAGACCGACGCCCTGCGGGGCTTTATCTCAGAGCATGCCCTGGACCGGCTCAAGGACCGGGATCCCCTGACAGCGGTCCGCCGCCTTTCCGAGACCATCTACGACGCCTTCGACTACGAGCCCGGGGTCACCGACGCCGAGAGCCCGATTGACCTCGCCCTCTCGGCGCGGCGCGGCGTCTGCCAGGACTTCGCCCACGTCATGATCACGATCTGCCGGAGCTGGGGCATTCCTGCGAGGTACGTCTCCGGCTATCTGTTCACCGACCGCGAGGGCGGCGACCGCTCCGACCCCGACGCCTCCCATGCCTGGCTGGAGGTGTTCCTGCCGTCCACCCGGTGGATTGGTTTTGACCCTACGAACAACACCCTGGCGGGTGAGCGGCACATCTCGGCGGCGATCGGGCGGGATTATGCGGACGTCCCGCCCTCCCGCGGCGTCTACAAGGGCGAGGCGGAAAGCCAACTCGCCGTTGGGGTCAATGTCCGGCGTTCCCGCGCCGTGACCGGCGAGCCCGAGTTCATCCGGCTCGCCAGTCCGAGCTTCGCGCGAGGTGGGGGCCGCCGGCGCCCAGGGTCAGGCGCCTTCATCCTGGAGCGCCAGCAGCAACAGCAACAGTAGTCCCGGCCTCAAAATAGTTGCACTCATCGTGCCGATATCTCACTCTCCCTTTCCAAGGGGGAAGGAGACACTGGGCCATGGGTCAACCGCAGCAGGAGATCGTGATCCGTGCGGTGGCGTCCGTCGCTGCCGCTCAGGCCGCCTTGCCAGGCGGTTTCAGGATGCGGAAGGCTGCACCGAGGATCAGGGCGAGCACGATCTCAACCAGAATCGGCGGCGCCTGCTCCACGGTGAATCCTGCGAGGACCAGGTTCAGCAGCCGACCGGCCAGGGCAGCGACCACAAGGCAAAGCGGCGCGAGCAGCCAACGGCCATCGCCTTTGACGGCGCCGAACACGGACAGGCCCCCGATCCCGGCGAACAGCCCCGCTACGTCAGCCCTGAGCGTCGCCTGTCCCAGGGGCCCGTTGACCACCAAACCCATCTGGGCGGCGGCGGCGGCGGGGTCCACCCAGATCCGGGCCGCCATCGACAGGGCCAGAAGCCCGAGCACACCCACCAAAACTCTCAATCCCAGCATTGTGACCCCCAAACCAGTTCCAGGACTCCACCCTATGCGGGACGGACCCCACACGCCAACGCTTCGCAGGATCACCTGAATGACTCTCGAATACGACCTCTACTGGTCCTTCCGCTCTCCCTATTCCTACCTGATCACGCCCAGGCTTCTGGCCCTGGAGACCGAGTACGACGTCCATTGCCGGGTCCGGCCCGTCTATCCCCTCGCCGTGCGGACCCCGGTCTTCTTCGAGGGCCGCGATCCCCTGTGGTTCTCCTACCTGATGATGGACACCCGCCGTGAGGCGGAGTTCCTGGGCCTGCCCTACCGCTGGCCGCGACCGGATCCCGTCTTCATGGACATGGCGACCGGAACCTATCCGGCCGAACAGCCCTACATCCATCGCCTGACCCGCCTGGGCGTTCTGGCGGCGGAGGCGGGTCGGGGATTGCCCTTCCTGCGGGAGGTGAGCGCCATCATCTGGGGCGGCGAGGTCGACAACTGGAATGAAGGCGACCACCTGGCGGAGGCTGCAAGGCGGGCAGGCCTTGACCCCAGCGAACTCTTCAGCCGGGTCGAAAGCGAGGCGGATCGCCTCCATGCCATCATTGAAGACAACCAGGTCGCGCAGCGCGCCGCTGGTCACTACGGCGTTCCGATGATCGCCTTCAACAACGAGCCCTTCTTTGGCCAGGACCGGATGGACACCTTCCGCTGGCGCCTGGAACAGCAGGGCCTGACACCCCGAAAGCCCGCCTGAGGAGACGCCCCGATGAAGATCCTGAAAGTCCTCGCCCTCGTCGCCCTCCTGCTGGTGGGCCTCGGCGTCCTGGCCTGGAGCAACCGCTCGACTGTCCTGGGCCTGATCGCCCAGGCCCGCCTGCCGGACGTGGCCCCCAACCGGCCGGTGACCTGGCTGGAGGGACCCGCAGATCCCCCGCCGGCCCGTCGTCAGCCCAATGTCATCCTCATCCTGGTCGACGACATGGGCTTCAACGATCTCACCCTGAACGGCGGCGTCGCCGGCGGCGCCGTGCCGACCCCGAACATGGACTCGCTCGGAACGGATGGGGTGATTTTCGCGAATGGGTA
>CANGRP010000027.1 GCA_947456005.1 Caulobacteraceae bacterium | reverse complement strand
GGATCGACGAAGGTCCAGCCGCCCATGTTCTTCGGCTCTTCCTGGCACCAGACCAGTTCGGCGTTGGGGAAGCGGGACAGTTCGGTGGAGAGGGACTTCATCGGCCAGGGATAGAACTGCTCGAGCCGCATCAGGTAGATGTCGGTCAGTCCCTTCTCCTCCCGCGCCTCCAGCAGGTCATAATAGACCTTGCCGGAGCACAGGACGACGCGGCGGATCTTCTCCGGCGGGTCGAGGGTCAGGGCGGTGTGGCGACCGCGCTCGGCATCGTCGTGCAGCACCCGGTGGAAGGATGACCCCTCCGCCAGTTCGGACACGAGCGACACCGCCTTCTTGTGCCGAAGAAGCGACTTGGGGGTCATGACCACCAGGGGCTTACGGAACTCCCGTCGCATCTGCCGGCGCAGGACGTGGAAGTAGTTGGCCGGAGTGGTGCAGTTCACCACCTGAAGGTTGTCCTCGGCGCAGAGCTGGAGGAAGCGTTCCAGGCGGGCCGAAGAGTGCTCGGGCCCCTGCCCCTCATAGCCATGCGGCAGCAGCAGGACGAGCCCGCTCATCCGCAGCCACTTGCGCTCGCCGGACGAGATGAACTGGTCGATCACCACCTGGGCGCCGTTGGCGAAATCGCCGAACTGGCCTTCCCAGAGCACCAGGGTCTTGGGATCCGCCAGGGAGAAGCCGTACTCGAAGCCCAGCACGGCTTCTTCCGACAGGGGGGAGTCGATCACCTCGAAGTGCGCCTGTCCGCCGCCCAGGTTGTTGAGGGGCGTGTAGTGCGCCTCGGTCGTCTGGTCGATGATGTCGCAATGGCGCTGGGTGAAGGTGCCACGCACGCTGTCCTGGCCGGCCAGGCGGACGGGGAAGCCGTCCTGAAGCAGGCTGCCGAACGCCAGGTGTTCGGCCGTGGCCCAGTCGAGGCCTTCACCGGACTCGATGGCGGCCTTGCGCCCCTCGATGACCCGCCTGACGTTCTTGTGGACGTCGACGCCATCCGGGATGGCGGTGATGGCCGCGCCCAGGGACTTCAGCCGGGCGACCGGGACAGAGGTGTTCCCCCGCCGCTCCTCGCCCTCGGGGAGGGCGAGGCCGGACCACTTGCCGTCCAGCCAGTCAGCCTTGTCGGGCTTGAAGGTTTTTCCGGCCTCGAACTCCCGGTCGAGGAAGGCCTCGAACTCGCTGATCAAGGCGTTGACCTCATCCTCGGTGACCACGCCTTCGCTCACCAGCTGTCGGGTGTAGATCTCGCGCGTGGTCGGATGATCCTTGATGCGAGCGTACATCAGGGGCGAGGTCATGGTCGGATCGTCGCCCTCGTTGTGGCCGAACCGCCGGTAGCAGAACATGTCGATAACGACGTCGCGGCCGAACTTCTGGCGGAACTCGGTGGCGACCTTGACCACGAAAACCGTGGCCTCGGGATCATCTCCGTTCACGTGGAAGATCGGGGCCTCCACCATGAGGGCGCCGTCGGACGGATAGGGCGAGGAGCGGCTGTACTTCGGCGCCGTGGTGAAGCCGATCTGGTTGTTGACGATGAAGTGCAGGCAGCCCCCGGTCCGGTAGCCCCGGGTCCCGGAGATGGCGAAGCATTCGGCCACCACGCCCTGGCCGGCGAAGGCGGCGTCGCCGTGCAGAAGCAGGGGCAGGACATGGCTGCGGCCAGCGTCCGAGGTCTCCCTCAGGGCGAAGGCCTGCTTGGCCCGCGCCTTGCCCAGGACCACCGGGTTGACGATCTCCAGGTGCGAGGGGTTGGCGGTCAAGGACAGATGGACGGTGTTGCCATCGAAGGCGCGATCGGAGGAGGCGCCCATGTGGTACTTCACGTCACCCGAACCCTCGACGTCCGAGGGCAGGCTCGTGCCGCCCTGGAACTCGTGGAAGATGGCGTGGTAGGGCTTACCCATCACGGCGGCCAACACGTTCAGGCGGCCCCGGTGAGGCATGCCGATGACGATGTCCTGCACCCCCAGGGCGCCGCCGCGCTTGATGATCTGCTCAAGGGCCGGAACCATGGACTCGCCGCCGTCGAGGCCGAAGCGCTTGGTGCCGGGGAAGCGCTTGTGCAGGAAGCGTTCGAAGCCCTCGGTCTCGATCAGCTTCTTCAGGATGGCGATCTTGCCCTCGCGGGTGAAGACGATCTCCTTGTCCCGCCCCTCGATCCGCTCTTGCAGCCAGGCCTTCTGGGCCGGATCGGAGATGTGCATGTACTGCACGCCGATATCGGCGCAGTAGGTGCGTTTGAGGATGGCGAGAATCTCCCGGATCGTTCCCGTCTCGAGGCCGAGGACGTAGTCGAGGAAGATCGGGCGGTCATAGTCCGCCTCGCTGAAGCCGTAGGTGGCGGGATCGAGCTCAGAGGCGTCGCCCTCCGGCATGGCGATGCCGAGGGGGTCCAGGTTGGCCCGCAGGTGGCCCCGCATCCGGTAGGCCCGGATCATCATGATGGCGCGCAGGGAATCGAGAGTGGCCGCGCGCACGTCGTGGGCCGAGGCGGCGGGCCCCCGATCGCTGATCTTCGAGGCGAGCTTGGCCTCCACCGCCGGCCAGAGCCCATCGATGGCGGAGAGCCAGTCCGGCCGGGCGGCGGGCGCGGCCCGGGCGGTCCAGGACGGCGGCGCCATGGGCTGGCCGGCGCCGGCCCGGTCGTGGACAGAGGCGAAGAAGCTGCGCCAGGAGGCCTCGACGGAGTCCGGCGCCTTCAGCCAGCGGGCGTAAAGATCCTCGATGAAGGCGGCGTTCCCGCCATAGAGGAAAGAGGTTTCAGCCAGCAGTTCGTTGATCCGTCCAGCGTCGTCCGCCATGTCGTCCGCCTGTCGCCGGCGGCCCGCGACGCCTTCTGGAGGAGAGTCGACCTGGACCGCTCAAGGTTGAATTGTCAGGCCCCCTCAGGCGCCTTTCAGCACCTCGAGCAGGGTCTCTCCCAGCTTCGCCGGAGACGGCGCCACGCGGATTCCCGCGGACTCCATCGCCGCAATCTTGTCTTCCGCGCCGCCCTTGCCGCCCGAGATGATGGCGCCGGCATGGCCCATCCTGCGTCCGGGCGGGGCGGTGCGGCCCGCAATGAACCCGACCATAGGCTTCCGAATCGCTGAATTCTTTATGAATTCCGCAGCATCTTCTTCAGCCGAACCGCCGATTTCGCCGATCATGATGATCGACTCAGTTTCGGGGTCCTTCAGGAACATGTCGAGCACGTCGATGAACTCCGTGCCCTTCACTGGGTCCCCGCCAATGCCCACGGCCGTGGTCTGGCCAAGGCCGACCTGGCTGGTCTGGAACACCGCCTCGTAGGTAAGCGTACCCGACCGGGAAACAACACCCACCGAGCCCTTGCGGAAGATATTCCCGGGCATGATGCCGATCTTGCAGGCTTCCGGCGTCAGGACGCCAGGGCAGTTCGGGCCGATCAGTCGGGACTTCGAGCCCGAGAGGGCGCGCTTGACCTTGATCATGTCGGCGACGGGAATGCCTTCGGTGATGCAGATGATCAGGGGAATTCCGGCGTCGATCGCTTCGAGGATCGAATCCGCGGCGAAGGGCGGCGGCACATAGATCACGCTGGCGTCTGCGCCCGTTTGCCGCACGGCTTCATCCACCGTGTTGAACACGGGCAGGCCCACATGGGTGGTCCCGCCTTTGCCGGGGGTCACGCCGCCGACCATCTTGGTCCCGTAGGCGATGGCCTGCTCGGTGTGGAAAGTGCCCTGGGCGCCGGTCACGCCCTGACAGATGACCCGGGTTTCTTTGCCGATCAGAATGGACATTAGGCGAGCCCCCGCACGGCTTTCACAATCTTCTCGGCGCCATCGCTGAGGTCGTTGGCCGCAATGACGTTGAGGCCGCTCTCATTGATGATCTTCTTGCCCAGCTCGGCGTTTGTGCCTTCCAGGCGCACCACCAGGGGCACAGTCAGGCCGACCTGCTTGACGGCGTTGACCACGCCGTTGGCCAGGATATCGCACCGGGCGATCCCGCCAAAGATATTGACCAGAATGCCCTTCACATTGGGATCGGCCATGATGATCTTGAAGGCGGCCGTCACCTTGGCTTCGTCCGCGCCGCCGCCGACGTCCAGGAAGTTGGCGGGCTCGGCGCCGTAGAGCTTGATGATGTCCATGGTCGCCATGGCCAGGCCCGCGCCGTTGACCATGCAGCCGATCTCGCCGTCGAGGGCGATGTAGGAGAGGTCGAACTTGGAGGCTTCGATCTCCTTGGGGTCTTCTTCGCTCTCGTCGCGCAGAGCGACAATTTCCGGATGCCGGTAGAGGGCGTTGGAGTCGAAGGACACCTTGGCGTCCAGGACCCGCAGCTGGTCATCGGCGGTCACGATCAGCGGGTTGATCTCGAGCATCGCCATGTCCTTGGCGACGAAGGCCGTGTAGAGCTGACCCAGAAGCTTGGCCGCCTGCTTGGCGAGGTCGCCGCTGAGGCCCAGGGCCTTGGACAGGGCGCGCCCATGGAACGGCCAGACGCCGGTCGCCGGATCGATTCCGAAGGTGATGATCTTTTCCGGCGTGTCGTGGGCGACGGTTTCAATGTCCATGCCACCCTCGGTGGAGGCCACCACCGACACCCAGCTGGTCTCGCGGTCCACCAGGAGGGAGAGGTAGAACTCCTTGGAGATGGCCGCGCCTTCCTCGATGTAGAGGCGGTTGACCTGCTTGCCCCTGGGTCCGGTCTGGTGGGTCACCAGGACTCGGCCAAGCATTTCCTGGGCGTTGGTGCGGACGTCATCGACGCTCTTGACCACCCGGACGCCGCCCTTGGCGTCGGCCCCGAGGCCCTCGAAGCGGCCCTTGCCGCGCCCGCCGGCGTGGATCTGGGACTTCACCACGAAGACCGGACCGCCCAGTTGCTCGGCGGCCTTTGCGGCCTCGTCGACGGAGAAGGCGGGAAACCCGCGAGGGACCGCTACGCCGAACTCGGACAGGACGGCCTTGGCTTGATGTTCGTGGATGTTCATGAGGCCCAGAAACGCTGTTCTGCAGGCTCGCCCGATTGGCGAGTGGCCGTTTTATAGGCGCCCCCCGAAGATCAGGCAACCGCCGAGCCGTCCTGCCGCTGCGTCAGCCCAGGAACAGGTTCCACACGAATCGGCCCGGCAGGAGGACGAAGAGGAAGTTCACGGCGAAGCCGCCGTAGAACAGGCCGGTCATGGTGCGGCGGTGCCGCTCCACGTCATGCCGGCGGGCCGCCGCCACCGCCAGGGGCAGGGCGATGATCACAAAGCCGCTCAGGATGTGAATGAAGGAGAAGCGACCGGGATTGACGGTCTGGATGAAGAGGGAGGTGACGGCGACGATCCCCACCGCAAGCACCCAGCCCCAGCCGAGGATCCGGTGCATCCGGGCGCCCTTGCGCCCGGCCATGAGGATGGCCCCGACCATCAGGGCGAGCAGGCCGAACGCCAGGTGGACCAGGATGACCGGCGAGGTCGAGGCCAGCAGGTCCAGGTCCGGGGCGTGCGGATGGACCGCCGCCGGCGCAGCGTCCGCCGCACGGTCCGCCAGGATCCCGGGCAGGAGGGACGCCGCGAGGGCGAGGGGGCCGATCATCACGGCGATGATCAGCGTGACCTTGCGCGAGGGGGGTCGGATTTGGGACATGAGGGTCATCTTGGGTCTCCGGTCACCCGGGCGGACGTCGCCGCCGGGCTCTGGTCGGAACCTGCAGGGCCCCTCGCCGGGCCTCAAACGGGGATGCGCCAGATGACGCCGCCGCTTCGCCAGCCGCCGGGTTCCGCCGCTCGCGAAGCGTGGACGGTGGAGGATTTCCGGCGGGCACTCGCCATCACCTTGGGCCTCGCCGCCGCCGTCGGCGCCTTCCTCGGGTTTGTCGGCGCCTTCGGCCTGGAAGACTACCCCCTGGGCGTGAGGCTCGCCTACATGGTCCCGGTGGCGGTCCTGACCGGCGCCATCGGCCTGGGGGGCTTCCTGCTGGCGGGCCGTCTTGCACCCGGGCTGCACCGTTGGCTCCACGCGGTCCTCGGCGGCCTCCTGATCTTCGCGCCGATCGGGATGATCGTATGGTTCACGGCGGGTCTGATCCCAGGGGCGGACATCGGCCCCTCGGCCCTGCCCGGCTTCATCGGCACCTCCCTGGTGGTGTCCGTGGCCATGTCGCTGCTCTCGGTCGCGGTGAACCCGGTCCCGCAGCCCACGCCGAAGCCCGGCCCGGCGAAGGCCTCTTCGCGTTTCCTGGAGCGGCTTCCCATACGGCTGCGGGGCGCCGAGATCTGGGCGGTCGAGGCCGAGGACCACTATCTGCGCGTGCATACCAGCGCCGGGCAGGACCTGATCCTCCTTCGCATGGCCGACGCTGTCGCCGAGCTGGAGGGCCAGGAGGGCATGCAGGTGCACCGGTCCTGGTGGGTGGCGCGCGCCGGCATCGCGGACGCCCGCCGGGGCGACGGCCGGGCGACCCTGACATTGAAAGATGGATCGGAGGCGCCGGTCAGCCGCACCTACGCCGCCGAGCTCCGGCGGCGAGGGTGGGTCTGAAGCCTCAGGCCAGGAGGTCCTTGATGGTCTCGCGCTCGCCGACCAGTTCGTCGTTGGTCAGGGCGATCTTCGATTTGGCGAAGTCGTCCATGGCGAAGGTCTCTATCACCTCGTAGCCGGTCGCCGTGGTGCGCACGGGCATGCCGGCCCAGACGCCGGGGGCGAAGCCGTAGCGGCCCTCGCTGCTGATCGCCACCGAGTGCACCTTGCCAGGGGTGACCAGGTCGCGAACGTGGTCGACCAGGGCGTTTGCGGCCGAGGCGGCCGAGGACAGACCCCGGGCCTCGATGATGGCGGCGCCGCGCTTGCCGACGGCGGGCAGGAAGTCGGTCTTCAGCCAGGCCTCGTCGCCGATCACGCTGGCTGCATCCTTGCCGCCGATCTTCGCGTGGGTGAAGTCCGCAAACATGGTCGGCGAGTGGTTGCCGTAGATGTAGAGGTCGGTGACCTCGTCGATGGCCACGCCGGCCTTCTGCGCCAGCTGGGCCCGGGCGCGGTTCTCGTCCAGGCGGACCATGGCGGTGAAGCGGTCGGCCGGGAGGCGGCGGGCCTGGGCGGCGGCGATCATCACGTTGGTGTTACAGGGGTTACCGACGACCGCCACGCGGGCGTCATCGGCGGCGACGGCGTCGATGGCCTTGCCCTGGGCGATGAAGATCTTGCCGTTGTCCTTCAGGAGGTCGGCGCGCTCCATGCCGGGACCGCGGGGCTTGGAGCCGACCAGCAGGCACCAGTTGGCGTCCTTGAAGGCGACCTCGGCCTCGCCGGTCAGGACCATGCCCGCCAGCAGGGGGAAGGCGCAGTCCTCAAGCTCCATGGCCACGCCCTTGAGGGCCTTCTGGGGCCCTTCCACCGGGATCTCCAGCAGCTGGAGGATAACCGGCTGGTCGGGGCCGAACATGGCGCCCGAGGCGATGCGGAACAGGAGGGCGTAGCCGATATTGCCGGCCGCGCCGGTGACCGCCACGCGGATGGGTTTCCTGGAAGCCATGGTTCGTCTCCGGAGTGTGGGTTCCGCGGTCGGCCCGCGTCGGAGCGTCCCTAGCTGTAAGCGACGGAGCCTGCAACGCTGCAAGCGCTTGTGGCGGGCCCCGGGCGCGGCCAATCTGGCCCCCATGCCCGAGATCGATCCCGCCTTCCTCGCAAGCTCCCACGCCCTGGACGAGCTGCCCCTCTGCCATGTCCGCCTGCAGGACGACGCCCGCTGGCCCTGGCTGATCCTGATCCCTCAGGTCGCCGGCGCCCGGGAGATCGAGGACCTGACCGTCGCAGAACGCCGGCTCCTGGTCGAGGAGGTGGTTGCCGCCGGCCACGCCGTCCGGGCGCTGGGCGCAGCCCTCGGCCTGGCGGTGGAGAAGCTGAACGTCGGGGCCCTTGGCAATGTCACGCCCCAGTTGCACGTGCATGTGGTAGGCCGGAGGGCCGGGGATCCGGCCTGGCCTGGGCCGGTCTGGGGCTTTGGCGAAGCCGTGGCCCTCACGCCGGAGGTCCTTCCGAGGGCCCTTGCCGCGGCCCGGCCGGCCCTGGCGCCCGGCGCACAGCCCTATCCGCCCTTTCCCGGTCGCGGCCCGGTGTGACCCTGGCTCACTCGCGCTGCATGCGCACGGTGACCTCAACCCCGTCCTCGGTCAGGGTCCCGACCCACTGACCCGGCGCCTCCGGCCGCAGCTGAAGCCGGACCATTCCGCGGCGTGGCGGCGCCTCCAGGCTGATGGCGAGCCGCCCGCCCGTGCGGCTGACCGCACTCAGATACCCCGAACCCGTCAGGGCGCCGGGCCGGCGGGGATCGCTCCAGGCCCCATCGAGGGTCCCGGCGCCGGAATCGATGAACTGGAAGGCGTAGAGGGGTCCGACCTGGCTGCGGACAAGCCACCGCCCGTCCAGCTCGCCCTGCCGGCCCTGGGCGGCTGCGTACCCCGCCCGAAGACGGGCCTCATAGGTCCGTTCGGCCGCGTTCAGGGGGCCCTCGGGCGTGCGGCTGTGGTCATCCACCCCCACCCGCTGGCCCGGTACAGGGGTCGGACCTGAGCGGACCGAGGGCGTCTCCACCACCTCCGGAAGGTCCAGGTCGCCGCCGTCAGCCTCCTCTTCCTCGTCGTCCTCAGGAGTCGGGACGGCCTTCAGCAGATCGCCGATCAGGTCCGGGTCCTGCGCACGCGCGGCCGGAGGCGCCCAGGCGAAAGCCAGTGACGCCAGGACCAGAAGTGCGGCGACGCGGGTCTGGATCATGCCTCCTCGAGGGCTGCGGCGATCTCCAGGAGACGGAGGGCCTGGTCCAGGTGCAGGCGTTCGACCATCCGGCCCTCGACCCGCAGGACGCCCTTGCCGCGATTTTCGGGCGAATCAAAGGCGGCGGCGACGATGCGCGCCCAGGCGACTTCCCGGGGGTCCGGCGAGAAGGCGTGATTGGCCGCGGCGACCTGGTCGGGATGGATCAGGGTCTTGCCGTCGAAGCCGAACTCCACGCCTTGCCGGCACTGGCGCTCCAGGCCTTCGAGGTCGGCGATGTCGTTCCAGACCCCGTCCAGGACGCTCAATCCGTGGGCCCGGCCGGCGGCGACCGTCAAGGACAGGGCCGCCTGCAAGGGGCGCCGGTCGGCGTCGACCTGGCAGCGCATCTCCTTGACCAGGTCATTTGACCCCACGACCAGGGTCGAGAGCGCCCCCCCCGCCGAGGCCAGGCGATCCAGGGCGAAGAGGCTCGCGCAGGTCTCGACCATGATCCAGAGGGCGACGCCGGCGGGCAGGCGCGCGGCGTAGGCGGCCACGTCCCCGGGCGTCGAGACCTTGGGCGCCAGGACGGCGTCCGGAGGGATGGGACCGGCCGCCACAGCGGCGAGGTCCGCCTCGCCCCAGGGCGTGTCCAGGCCATTGACCCTGACCACCCGCTCCCGCCGGCCGAAACCGCCCTCGGCGACCGCGGCGACGGCGAGGTCCCTCGCCGCCGGCTTCGCGTCAGGCGCCACGGAATCCTCGAGGTCCAGGATCACCACGTCGCAGGCCAGTTCCCGGGCCTTCGCGATGGCGCGGGGGTTGCCGGCGGGCATGTAGAGGGCGCTGCGACGGGGACGGGCGGTCGACATGCCAGGGCTCCGGGCGTTCACGGCGGGGGCGACGAGGTCTCTGGTCTTAGACTATGATGACGCCATGATCACCCGCTACGAACCCGACGCCCGCAATGTGCTGGGCGGTCCCCTTGAGCCCTGCGGCCTCGACCCCGTCACCGGCTTCTACCGGAACGGCTGCTGCGAGACCGGCGCGGAAGACGTCGGCATGCACACGGTCTGCGCCGTCATGACCGCAGAGTTCCTGGCCTTCTCGAAGTCGGTGGGCAACGACCTGTCGACCCCGGTTCCGGCCTACGGCTTCGCCGGGCTGAAGCCCGGGGATCGCTGGTGCCTTTGCGCGCCCCGCTGGCGCGAGGCCCTCGACGCCGGCGCCGCCCCGCAGATCGTGCTCGCGGCGACCCATGAGGAGGCGCTCGCCTTGGCGCCGCTCGACATCCTGAAGGCCTACGTCGCCGGATCCTGATCAAAGATGTCCCCGGTATAGCGCGCCCGGGGCCGGATCAGTCCGCCATCCTGGATCTGCTCCAGGGCGTGGGCCAACCAGCCGGCGCACCGGGCGACGGCGAACAGCGACAGGGCCGAGCCTTCGGGCGCATCCAGGTGGTCGCAAAGCGCCACGAGAGCGAAGTCGATGTTGGGCTCCTGTCCTGTGGTCGCCCGAACCTGGTCCGCGAGGGCCTGAAGGTCCCTCGCCGCCTGAAACCGCGGGAGCAGGGCCGACGCCCGCGGGTCGCCCTCCGGATAGAGGGGATGTCCGAAGCCAGGTAGGCTGCGCGACTCGGTGAGGCGCCCTGCGACCGCGGCGCCGGGCCCCAGCCGACGGGCGTCATCCCGGAACTGCGCCAGGGCGGCCGGGGCGCCTCCGTGCCGCGGACCGGACAGGGCCGCCAGCCCCGCCAGCGCCGATGCGGCGAGGGAGGCGCCGGTCGAGGCCGCCACCCGGGCGGCGAAGGCCGAGGGGTTCAGTTCGTGGTCCGCCAGCAGGACCAATGTCCGGCGGATCAGGTCGGCGCCCTGTCCGCCCGGGCTCAGGCCCGGACCCAGCCGCCAGGCCCTGGCCAGTCGCAAATGGATCGGCCCTGGCTCCGTCTCGGCCACCAGGGCGTCGGCGAAGATGTCCAGAAGGACCGCCGCCTCCGCAGACCGGGCGATCACCGGCTGGCCGAGGGCCGGCGGCGCCTGAGCCGCCCGCGCCGCCAGGGCCAGGAAGGCCCGGGCCAGGGGCGATCCCTCCGTCGGGGGGGCGGGGCGGTCCGACCGCTTCAGGGTCACCCCGTCGCCGCCTCTCAGGAGACGGGCGACCGACTCCAGGGTCTCGGTCTCGGCCAGGGCGATGGCGTCCCGCCCACGGTACCAATGGCGGCCAGCGTGGACGGTGGTGATGGCCGAGGAGAGGACCGGCTCCCCAAAGGCCATGGCCCCGACGGCGACATCTGAGGGCCGCCGGCTGCGGCGGCGACGTTCGGCCAGGACCTCCACCTCGCGCGCCCGGTAGAGGCTGCGGCGGGAGTCCTCCGGATCCGGTCGGGCCGCCAGGAGACCCCGGCTGACATAGGCGTATAGGGTCTGGGGCTTGAGCCCGAGCCGGTCGAGCGCCTCGGCGGCCGAGAGCCATTCGATCAAGACAGCCTCCCGCAGTCATTCGAATATTGATTAAGTTGATCAAGATTGACGAGTCAACCTGCCGGGCCTTGGGTTCCTCTCACATGACCTGCCAAGGAAAGGGGATAGTCATGGAAGCCGGACTGGAATCGGTCGTCGCCGCACACACGGTGCTGTCGGACGTAGATGGAGAGGCGGGCCGCCTTATCCTGAGGGGCGCCGCCCTGGAGGACCTGGCGGGCGTCGCGGACTTCGAGGCGGTCTGCGCCCGCCTCTGGTCGGGCCTGGGGCCAGACCTGCCCGCGGATCTGAGGACCGCCCTGGGGACCGCCCGGGCGGAGGTCTGGACGGAGGTCGCGCGCCTGGATGATGGACTTCTCGCCCTGTCCCCCGTCGAGGGACTGAGAGCCCTCATGGCGCGTCTGGCGGACGGCGAGGACATGGACGCCGCCCTTCGGGTGACGGCGGCGCCGGCGGTCTTCACGGGCGCCCTCCTGCGGCGGCGGGAGGGCCTCGCCCCCCTGGCCCCGGACCCCGGCGCCAGTCACGCCGGGGACCTCCTCCGGATGATCCTGGGTCGGTCGCCGACCGCGGGCCAGTCGGCGGCCCTCGACGCCTACCTGGTGACCGTGAGCGACCACGGCCTCAACGCCTCGACCTTCGCCGCCCGGGTGGCGGCGTCGACCCGGGCGGGCCTTGTCTCCGCCGCCCTGGCGGGGATCAGCGCCCTGAAGGGACCCCTGCACGGGGGTGCGCCAGGCCCTGTCATCGATATGCTGGACGGGATCGGATCACCGGCGAACGCCCGTCCCTGGCTGGAAGCCGCCCTCGACCGCGGCGACCGGCTGATGGGTTTCGGGCACCGGGTCTACCGGGTCCGGGACCCCCGGGCTGACGCCCTCAAGGCGGCCATCCGGCGCCTGGGCGCGGACGAGGGGCGCCTGGCCCTCGGCGAAGCCGTAGAGGCCGCGGCCCTGGAGATCCTGCGCACCCGCAAGCCCGACCGCCCGCTGGAGACCAATGTCGAGTTCTACACCGCCCTTCTCCTGGAGGCCCTGGGCGTCCCGCCTTCGGCCTTCACCTGCATCTTCGCCGCGGGACGGTCGGCGGGCTGGGTCGCCCATGCCTGGGAGCAGGTCGCCACGGGGCGGCTGATCCGGCCACGGTCGGTCTATGTAGGGCCACAGCCCGCCAGCCTCCGGGGGACGGAATGATTTGGCCGAGGGGGGTGCGGGCGCTAGAAGGGCGACATGCCGTCTGACGCCCGCCTCTCCCCGGACCGCGCCGCCGCCCTGACCCGGGGGATCACCCTGATGTCCGTCGGCGTCGCCGCCCTGCTGGTAACGGCCAAGGCGGGCGCCTGGCTCGCCTCCGGCTCCGTCGCCCTGCTCGCCTCCCTCGCGGACTCGAGCCTCGACCTCCTGGCCTCCACCCTCACATTCTTCGCGGTCCGGTATGCAGCGGTCCCGCCGGACGATGACCATCGGTTCGGGCATGGAAAGGCTGAGGCCTTCGCGAGCCTGATGCAGGCGGGCCTTGTCTTCGCCTCGGCGGCGCTTGTTGGGCAGGAAGCGATCCGCAGCCTGCACAATCCCCAACCCCTTGAGGCCGGAGGCTGGGCCCTGGCGGTCATGGGCCTGTCCACTGTGATGACCTTCGTGCTCATCTCCGCCCAGACCTGGGTCCTACGGCGGACGCAATCCGTAGCGGTCAGCGGTGACCGCGC
Source organism: Caulobacteraceae bacterium (assembly GCA_947456005.1). Classification (GTDB taxonomy): domain Bacteria; phylum Pseudomonadota; class Alphaproteobacteria; order Caulobacterales; family Caulobacteraceae; genus Phenylobacterium. The sequence continues at coordinate 2,290 of CANGRP010000027.1, read as the reverse complement.
GCACTATGCCTCGGACCTGGCTTCCAACATGGCGGCCCTGGCCGGCATCGGCGCCTCGGCCTGGCTGGGCCTGTCCGGCCTGGACGGCGCCGCCGCCCTGGTCATCGCGGCCCTGCTTCTCTGGGGCGCCATCGGCGTCTTCCGCGAGGCCGCCGTCCAGCTGATGGACCAGGAACTTCCAGCGGCGGAACGCGCCCGGATCGTCGATCTGGTCACCCGGGACCCGCGCCTGACGGATGTCCACCAGCTGCGCACACGCGCCTCGGGACCCTACGTGCACATGCAGATGCATGTGGACCTCGACCCCCTGCTGACCCTGGAGGACGCCCATCGGGTCATCGTCGAGGCCGAACGCCGCCTGCTGGAAGCCTTCCCCATGGCCGACATCCTGATCCATCCGGATCCAAGGGGCCTGGCCGAACCCCACGGCGGGGCTTTCTCTGAAGCCAAGTCTGCAGAGTAAACCGCCCCTTAAGGTCTGTCAGGCCTAGGTGGGAGGGACACAGAACGTCTCGCCGGCCGGGCATGACCGAACGCATCCTGCACCATTTCCCGCTGGACCCCGCCTCACGCCAGGTCCGTCTGGCGCTGGGAGAGAAGCGGCTGGCCTTCACCGACCAGACCGTTCGCTACTGGGAACAGCCGGAGGGCTTCCTCGACCTCAACCCCTCGGGCGTGACGCCGGTGATGGTGGAGGACGGCCTGGTCCTCTGTGAGTCCCGGACCATCCTCGATCACCTGGAAGAGACCTGCCCCGAACCGCCCCTGCTGGGCCGGTCGCCTGAGGAGAGAGCTGAGGCCCGGCGGCTGGTCCTTTGGTTCGATCGCAAGTTCGACCTGGAGGTCGCCGGCTTCCTGCTGCACGAGAAGATGGAGAAGCGCCTCCTCGGCCTCGGCGCCCCGGACCTGGCGGCCCTGCGTCAGGGGCGGGAGTCCCTGCGCCATCACATGGCCTATCTGGAGGCGCTTCTGGCGGCGCGGGACTGGCTGGCGGGCCGGCGCATGTCCCTGGCCGACTTTGCGGCGGCCGCCTACCTGTCGGTGATCGATTACCTGGGAGACGTTCCCTGGGACGGGTATCCAGCGGTCAAGACCTGGTACATGCGGCTGAAGTCCCGTCCGGCCTTCCGTCCCCTCCTTGCCGATCGCTGGCCCGGACTGGCCCCGGCGGCGCACTATGACGACCTCGACTTCTGACCTCCGCGAGGCGATCCGCCAGCGGGCGGCTGGCCTCGGGTTCGATGTTTGCCGGTTCACGGGGATCGGGGCGTCCTGGCCGGCGACGGCGAGGCTCCAGGCCTTCCTCGAGGCCGGTCGCCATGGCGATATGGAGTGGATGGCCGCCACGGCGGAGCGGCGCAGCCATCCCAGGGCGTTGTGGGCGCAGGCCCGCAGCGCCGTCGTCCTGGGCCTGAACTACGGGCCGGAGACAAACCCCGTTGACAGCCTGGCCTTGCGCGACCGGGGCCTCATCTCCGTCTACGCTCGGGGCGACGACTATCACGAGGTGATCAAGGGACGGCTGAAGCAGCTGGGCGGCTGGATGGCTGCGCGGCTGGGCGGGGACCTCAAGGTCTTCGTCGACACCGCCCCCCTGATGGAGAAGCCCCTGGCCCAGCAGGCGGGACTGGGCTGGCAGGGCAAGCACACCAACCTGGTCAGCCGGGACTTCGGCTCCTGGCTCTTCCTGGGCGTCATCCTGTCGACGGCGGACCTGCCGCCGGATCCGGAGGAAACCGACCATTGCGGCCAGTGCCGGGCCTGCCTGGATGCCTGTCCCACGGCCGCCTTCCCCGCCCCCTACCAGCTCGACGCCCGCCGCTGCGTCTCCTACCTGACCATCGAACACAAGGGGCCGGTGGATCCTGAGCTGAGGCCCGGGCTGGGCAACCGGATCTATGGCTGCGACGACTGCCTGGCCGTCTGCCCCTGGAACAAGTTCGCCCGGGCCGGGCGCGAGCAGAGGCTGGCGGCCCGCGACGACCTGGCGGCCCCGCCCCTGGCGGAGCTGGCGGCCCTGGACCGGGAGGCCTTCCGGGCCCGGTTCGCCAGCTCGCCGGTCAAGCGCACGGGCCGGGACCGGTTCCTGCGCAATGTCCTCTACGCGATCGGCAATTCCGACAATCCGGCCCTGGTCCCGGCCGCGAAGGCGCGGCTGGATGACGCCTCACCCCTGGTGCGGGGCGCCGCGGTCTGGGCGCTGGGCCGGCTCCTGCCCCGACCGGAACTGCTGGAGCTGGCCCGCGCCCACGCCGGGGCCGAGACCGATCCCGACGTCCGGGTCGAGTGG
>CANGRP010000026.1 GCA_947456005.1 Caulobacteraceae bacterium | reverse complement strand
TATGGAAGCCGCGCATGGCGGAGCGCAGGAGATCGGGGTCCGAGCGGATGGCGATGGCCACGCCGTCCTCGGCGAAGCTCTTCAGGATGCGGCTGCGCAGGCTGGGACGGTGATGCGGGTCCAGCGCCTGCCGGGCGCGGCGGACGGCCGCCCGGTCATCCTTCTGCATGGTCTCGAAGAAGGGCAGGATTTCCCGCTTCAGGCCAGCCTCGTAGGCGAACAGTCGCCCGGCGGGATCCCGGCCAGCCTCCAGGGCGTCACGCAGGAGTGTGGCGCTGACCGCCGCGAAGGCGCATCCCCGGCCATACAGGGGGTTGGTGCGGATCAGGCTGTCACCGACGGCGAAGAAACCCAGGACCGCCGCCCGGCCTTCCGAGACCAGGGTGCGCCAGCGGCTCTTCAGGTCGCCCATGCCATAGACCTTGCTGACCGCTTCGGTCCGCTCCGGCTCCAGCCAGGGGCGCATGCCGGGGATCTCGCGGCAGATGCCGTCGAAGATGGCCGGGTCCACGATGGTCTTGCGGATCTCCAGTTCGATCTCGGGCACGCAGAGGGTGATGGAGAAGCAGCCATTGTCGGCCGGGAAGACGCCGAACTTGATGAAGCCGAGATCGCCGGTGGCGGGGGCGCCGCCCCGGGGGGGTTCGACCTGACCGGGACGCAGGCGGTAGTGGCGGGTGAAATAGAGGATCCCCGCATCCTCGGCGGCCTCGCCGATCTGAACGCCGAGGTCCGTCAGCTGGTCGAATGCTGAAGAGGTGCGTCCGCTGGCGTCGACCACCAGGTCGGCCGCGACGGTCTCTCCGCCCCGGAGTCGTACGCCGGTCACCTTCAGCGGCGCTTCGCCCGACGCATCCAGGCCCTCGACGAAGGCTTCACTGCGGATCTCGACATTCGGCATGGCCTCGACATACCGTCGGATCACCAGCTCCAGCGTGGTCCTGCGGCTCGTGAGGACCACCAGGTCGGCGTCTTCGGGTCGGGGGGTCCAGCGCTTGCGATGACGGTCTGTCAGCATGCCGTCCAGGCCCAGTTCCCGGCAGCCCGCGGCGTTCAGGGCCTCCAGCAGGGCGGGGTGCTCATCCCGGATAATGCCGCGCAGCCTGGCGAGGAAGGCGTGGCTGTGACGCAGATGGGTGACGCCCCGGTGGGCCCAGTCCGTGAACGCCTCGTCGGCATCCCCGGGCGGCGGCGGGGGATCGCGGTCCAGCAGGGTGACCCGGCGGCCTGTCGGGGCCAGGGCAAGGGCGGTCCAGAGGCCGGCCATGCCAGCTCCGATTACGGCGACAGTCTCGGTCATGTCAGGCATGTCACTCAAGGGGCGGGTCTCTTCAAGAGGCAGGTGTCTTCAGGGGGCCGCGGCGAGCATCCTCGATGGCGGTCTTGAGGGCTTCCAGGTCCGCCCCCGGGACGATTCGGTCTCCGACGACAAAGGCGGGAGTGCCCTCGATCCGCAGGTTCTGTGCGAGTCGCCGGGTATCTTCCAGGTGCTGGGTGATGGCGTCGTCCCGGAGCGCCGCAGCGATCGCCTCCGAGCGGACGCCGGCGGCTGCGGCAAGGCGCATTATGGTGGACTCATTGAGGGTCTTCTCCTCCATCAGGGCCTCGTGGAAGGCAAGGCCGCCCGCACGGCCAGCCGGCGTCAGCGCGGCCCGGGCGGCGAGATCGGAGGCGCCGCCGAAAATCGGGAACTCCTTGAGGACAAGACGGAGGTCAGGGTTCTCCCGCACCAGGGCGGCGACTTCCGGGGCGATGGTCTTGCAGTACCCGCAGCGGTAGTCGAAGAACTCAACCACCGTGATGCGACCGCCGGGATTGAAGACGATGTCCCGGGGGTCCCGCTCCAGGGCCGCCCGGTTGGCGGCGATGGCCTTGCGGGCATCCTCCGACTGCTGGACGAGCTTCTTCTCCTGAAGCTTGGCGGCCATCTCCTCCAGCAGTTCCGGATGGGCGAGCAGATAGCCCCGGACCTGGTCGCCCATCACGGTGTCGAAAGCCTTCTGACATCCCCCGAGAATGAGGCTGCAGGAAAGAAGGGCCGCGATCAGAACTGGTTTCATGGGCGCAACATAGGGGGGTTAAGCGCTCTGTGAAGGGTTAGTCGCCGCCACGCACGTTGCGAACCCGGGGATCGTTCTCAGTGGCCAGGACGATGTCGTTGGCCCGCCGCCATTCCGGCGTGTTGCGCTCCAGAAGGTCCCGGGCCCGCAGGGCGAAGATCAGGGCCTGCCGACGGTCGCCCTCAATGTAGTTGTACTCTGCGGTGGCGTAGCGGGCGAGGCCGTTCCGGCCGCGGGTGTCGTAGGCCTGGGCCAGGAGGCGCCAGGCGACGGAGTTCTCATCATCCTGGTCGAGGGCGGTCTTCAGCTCGCGTATCCCCTCGTCGATCTTGGCTTCATCTGTCAGGGCGATGAGGGTTTGCCCAAGGTTGACCCTCAATAGCGGAGCGTCGGGCTTCAGGGCCACCGACCTGCGTTGTGGCGCCTCGGCCTCAGCGGTGCGCCCGAACTCGAAGAGGATCTGTCCCTTCAGCTCCCAGAGGTAGGGATTATCCGGCTGTTCTGCGAGCAGGGCGTCGATCAGCTTGAGGGCCCGGTCCGGCTCCTTGAGCTGGTACTGGGCGATCGCGCAGGCGTACCGCGTCGGATAATCCGCCTTCGGTTCGGCGCACTTCACGATCGCCAGGCCCGGATTGAGGAAGCCGTGCAGTTTGGCCTTCATGATCTCATGCCGGCGGACATTCTCAGGGTCATCAGCCGCGTTGTAGTGCGTCATGCCCTCTACCCGGGCGCGCAGGGCGTCGATCCGGCCGGAACTGAGGGGGTGGCTGCGGAAGTAACCGTAACGTCGGGCCTCTGCGAAGACCTCCTGGTAGCGGAAGTTCTCGAAAAAATTGACCAGTCCCCGCCCGGAGAGGCCGGCCGCCTCCAGGTAGGAGGCCCCCGCCTGGTCAGCCCGGCTCTCCTGCTCCCGGCTGTACCCCATGGCCCCAAGGGTCCCAAAGAAGCTGGCGTTCGACGCCAGGACCGCGCCCGCCTCGACATTCCCGGCCAATGCGGCCAGGACCCCCAGACCCATGGTCAGCAGAAAGGGTCTGAGGCCAGCCTGGGACATCTCGCCCGATCGCGCCGAGTGCCCACCCGCCAGGTGCGCCACCTCGTGTGCAATGACGCCCTGCAGCTCGTTGGGCGTCTTGGCCTCCAGGATCAGGCCAGTGAAGATGGCCATCACCCCGGGACCCGCGAAGGCGTTCAGGTCCTTCGATCCGATCAGGAGGATCCGGATCGAGCTCGACTCCACCCCGGCCGCCTTGAAAAGGGGTTGAGAATAGAGCCGAAGCGTCTCCTCGATCTCGGTGTCCCGGATCAGGGTCAACGGGGCGCCCTGGGCCTTTGCAGGCGCCGGGCTGAGGACGGGGGTGAGGGCGGCGAGCAGGCAAAGGCCTGTCGCCAGACCCTTCCTGAGATGCGCAAGGCGGTGGCCGCCCATGGCGAGTCTCCTCGTACTGCGCCCCCGACCCCAGATAACGCTAGCCTGTCAGCCCCGCCGCCACCAGCCCTTGCGGGGCTGAGGGGGAGGCGACGTGATCTCCGCAGGATCGGGTTCCCGGGTCACAGGCGGCTCCGGGGCCGACGGCTCTGCGGGCGCCGCCGCCACAGGCTCCTGGGTCGCAACCGCCACAGGTTCGACTGTGGCTTCCGTCGCGGGCGCGGGATCAGCGTCGGCGACCGGTTCCGCCGCACGGGCGCGGCTGCGACGCGCCCGGGCCGGCTTGGCGGGGGCCTCGGGCTCAACCACCGAAGCAGGGGCGGGGGCTTCCGGCTCGGCTTCACTGGGCTCGGCGACGACCTGAACGGTCGGCGCGTCCTGCGGGGTGGTCAGGGCGTCGGCCTCGACGGCGTCCTCCCGGCGACCCCGGCCCCTCGAACGGCGGCCCCGTCGGGGCTTCTCAGCGTCGATCTCCGGCAGCTCGACCCAGATGTCGACCGTCGGATCCTCAGGCGCAGCCATAGGGGAAGCAGGCTCGACACGAGCGGTGGAAGCCTCCGAGGGGCGGACAGCGTCCTGCGAAGGGTCGAACCAGATGAAGGGATCATCCTCATAGGGCACCCAGGGGCGGGTCCAGGCATAGGCGTCCTGCGGACGACCCTCTTCCCGGGAGCGCCGTCCCCCCCGACGACCCCGGCGCCGGCGACGACCGCCCTGCCCATCGTCCTCGTCATCCGCGTGGCTGTCGCGGGCCTCTTCAGGAGTGTGCGCAGGAGCCGCCGCTCGCGGCTCCCCGTCCCGACGGCCACGGCGGCGACGGCGGCGGCCCCGGCGGTCGCCGCGATCCTCCCGTCCGTCATCCTGTTCGTCCTGGTCCCGGTCCCGTTCCTGGCCACCGCCACGGGGCGCGTCGTCCTCCTCGTCCTCTTCGTCCTGGTCGAAGGAGGCGTCTTCGTCCTCGTCTTCGTCCTCTTCGTCTTCGAAAGCTTCGAGGTCCTCATCCGCAGGAACATAGGGCTCCAGCGTCTTGCGTGGCGCGAGGACATCGGCGGGCCGGGCCTGGTCGGAGGTCCTCTCGATGGCGTAACCGGCATGGGGAAGCGTTTCGTCGACAACCACCGACACGAAGACTCCCTGGTCCGCGTGCAGCCGGGCCAGGTGCCCCCGCTTCTCGTTCAGGATGTACAGGGCGACGGCGCGGGGCGCCCGAAGCACGATCTCGCCGGCGCCCTTCAGGGCTTCCATTTCCACTGCCCGGAGGGCGCCGAGCGCACTCGACTCCACCGACCGGACGCGTCCGGTTCCCGAGCAGTGCTCACAGACATGGGTCGTACCCTCGAGCAGGCTGGAGCGTCGGCGTTGCCGCGACAACTCCATCAGACCGAAGCCTGAGATGCGCCCCACCTGGATCCGGGCGCGGTCCTCCTTGAGGGCGTCCTTGAGCTTCTTCTCGACCGCCCGGTTGTTCTTCGACTCGTCCATGTCGATGAAGTCGATGACGACGAGCCCGGCGAGGTCCCGGAGGCGGAGTTGGCGCGCGGCCTCCTCGGCCGCCTCGAGGTTGGTTCTCAGCGCCGTCGCCTCGACGTTCCGCTCGCGCGTGGCGCGGCCCGAGTTGACGTCGATGGCCACCAGGGCCTCGGTCTGGTTGATGACCAGGTACCCACCGGACTTCAGTGGCGCGACCGGCGAATAGATCTGCGCCAGATGATCCTCGACCCTATGCTTGACGAACAGGGGCGTGGGCTCGCGGTAGGCCTGAACCTTACGAGCCTGGGACGGCATCAGCATCCGCATGAAGTCGCGGGCCTCGCGGAAACCCGCCTCGCCCTCCACCAGGACCTCGTCGATGTCCTTGTCGTAGAGGTCGCGGATGGTCCGCTTCACGAGGTCCTCTTCCTCATAGATCAGGGAGGGGGCCACGGAATGCAGGGTGGTCTCGCGGATGTTTTCCCACAGCCGCAGCAGGTAGTCGTAGTCGCGCTTGATCTCAGCCTTGGTCCGCTTTGCGCCGGCGGTGCGGACGATCAGGCCCATGCCCTCCGGGACATCGAGACCCTGCACCACCGACTTCAGGCGCTTGCGGTCCGTCGCCGAGGTGATCTTCCGTGAGATTCCACCGCCGCGCGCCGTATTCGGCATCAGCACGCAGTACCGGCCGGCGAGGGAGAGGTAGGTGGTCAGGGCGGCGCCCTTGTTGCCTCGCTCCTCCTTGACGACCTGGACCAGCATGATCTGCCGGCGACGGATCACTTCCTGGATCTTGTAGCGACGCATCAGCCGTCGCCGACGACGGGCAAGCTCCTGCTCCACCACGTCGTCGTCGTCGCCATCCCCTGAAAGGGTCTCGGCGGTGTCCTCGCCGTCCTCGTCGCCATCGCGGTCACGCGGGACCTCGACCTCGTCGTCATCCTCGTCCGCGGCCTCTTCGGCCATCAGCGCTTCACGGTCTGCAACCGGGATCTGGTAGTAGTCCGGGTGAATCTCGTTGAAGGCGAGGAAGCCGTGGCGGTTTCCGCCGTACTCGATAAAGGCCGCCTGGAGCGAGGGTTCGACCCTCGTTACCTTGGCGAGGTAGATGTTTCCCCGGAGCTGCTTGTGGCTCTGGCTCTCGAAATCAAACTCTTCAATGCGATTTCCGTCGATCACCGCCACGCGCGTCTCTTCGGCGTGGGCGGCGTCGATTAGCATCTTCTTTGACATGAAGTTCTCCGCGGCGCGCCTCAGGGCCGAAGCCCGGGCTGCACCGATTATGGCGAGGGCGACGCAGGAGGACGCATCCGGCGTCTGAGACGCGGATGCCGACCGGCCGGGAATTGGCTCGAGCTGCGCAGCCCATGGCGTGTTTCCAAGTTGCGAACGATCGCCGTCCGCAGCGGGAGCCTCGCGTCTGCCGGGCGCTGGGCCGCAGGCAGGCCGGCGAAGGCCCTGTTCCCGATCGCACCGCAGCACGACCGAAGCGTTCCAGATGCAGCAAAATCATCTCGGGCGCCAGCAAAAGATCGCACCCCGGGGCACAGCCGGCGGCCTTAACGATTTCACTACGCCCTACGGTTATCCTTACCAAAACCCGCAGCAGGCGGGAGAAATGGACGAAGTCTTCGTGGTGCGGATGTCTGAAAGGCGTTGGCGGAGCGACATGGCCCTCCTGGCCCTTGCCGGGTGGATCCTGCTCCTGGCGCTCATGGCGTCTCCGGCCCTGGCCGGGGATGTCAACTCTGTGCGTCTCGGCGGCGACCGGACCGCCACACGGCTGGTGATCGATCTCTCTGAACAAGCGACCGGAAAACTGGTCTCCGAGACCGGGGGCAAGGTCGTCGTCGCCCTCTCCGGCGTCGAGGTGGCCGCGACCCTGCGCGGGCGTGGACACGGTCTTGTCAAGGCCTGGAACGTCGCGCCCCAGGCGGGGGGCGTCCGGGTGACCATTGACACGGCTGACGGCGTCCAGGTGCGGAGGCGGTTCCTCCTGCCCCCCGGGGAGGGATCGCCCGGATTTCGCTACGTGATCGACCTCGCGCCGGTTGCGGCCCGGTCCCTCCCTGCCGATGCGGCGGATGTGCAGCTGACGTCTTTGCGGACGACGCCTTCCTCTCCGCCTCGGAAGGGCCAGAAGAGCCGCACCGACAGCCGGCGAATCGTCGTCATTGACGCCGGCCATGGCGGAAATGACCCCGGGGCCCTGGGCGGCGATCGCCGGGAGAAGGACCTGACCCTTGCGGCGGCCCTCAGTCTTCGGGAGCGCCTCGAGCGGACGGGCCGGTACCGGGTGGTCATGACCCGGGACCGCGATGTCTATGTGCCTCTCGACGCGCGGGTCCAGATTGCGCGCAAGGCCAATGCAGACCTCTTCATCTCGCTCCACGTCGATTCAGGCCCCAACGACTCCGTTCGCGGCGCGAGCGTCTACACTCTGTCGGAACGCGCGGCGGGGCGATCCGCGCGTCTGGTGACCAAGGACGACTGGTTCATGAAGGCGGGCTACCGCACCGACCAGAGCGTTTCCGGCATTCTCTTCGACCTGACCCAGAGGGCGACCAAGAACCGTTCCGCCACCTTTGCCCAACTCCTGGTCGACGAGATCGAGGACGAGCACGCTCTCCTCCGGCGCAGCCACCGGGAGGCGGGTTTTGCAGTGCTGCTGGCCCCGGACGTTCCCGCCGTCCTGCTGGAGATGGGCTTCATGACCAATCCGGACGACCAGGCCTTCCTTGCCGACCCCAAGACGCGGGGCCGCCTCGTCGTGGCCATTGCGGAGGCCATCGAGAACTACTTCCGCAGCGAACTGAGAGTCGCCTCGAGATAGGGTTTGCGAGGCTCGGGTCCCTGGGCCTCGCCAGCGCCAGACTCCGGCTTCCCGTCTTCCGAAACGCGCCCTCGAGCCGGTTCCCTTCAGGCGCCGCGTCTGAAGGGGCGAAACTGGCTTTAGGTCCATGAGCTGGGATCTTGTTTCGATCCGATAACCGGTTCCCACTCATCGGAACATGATCTAGACGAAGACCAATGCAGGCGCGTGGTCGCCTGCGGAGGCGTCTCTGTCGTGCAGTCCCCGAAAAGATGGCTGGCCATTGCTGGGGTGTCCCTGCTCAGCCTGGTGGCGGTCGGGGGGCTGGCGATCGCCATGTATACGGCCTGGCTCTTCCATGACCTTCCCGACGCAGGGGACCTCGCAGACTACCGCCCCCCGACCTCGACCCGCGCCTATGCCTGGGACGGGACCCTCATCGGCGAGTTCAGCCGGGAGCGGAGGATCTTTGTTCCCTACGACAGCATCCCGCCCCAGCTGGCCCTGGCCTTCCTCGCCGCCGAGGACCGCTCCTTCTTCCGCCACAAGGGGGTGGACCCGGCGGGGCTTGCACGGGCGATCGGGCGGGCCGTTCCGAGCCTCATACAGGGACGGCGCCTGCAGGGCGGATCGACGATTACCCAACAGGTGGCCAAGAACGTTCTTCTCACCAACGATGCGACCCTGGGACGCAAGTTCAAGGAGGCGCTGATCGCCCGGCGGCTCGAGGAGACCCTGACCAAGCCGCAGATCCTCGAATTGTACCTGAACGAGATCTGGCTCGGATACCGCTCCTTCGGAGTCGGAGCGGCGGCCTTCAACTATTTCGGAAAGTCGATCAACGAGCTGAGCCTTTCGGAAGCCGCCTTCCTGGCCGCCCTTCCCAAGGGGCCGGACAACTACCACCCCATCCGCCGGAAGGCCCAGGCCATCGCTCGCCGGAACTGGGTGCTGGACCAGATGGCCGAGCTCCAATGGATCTCCGCCGCCGACGCCGCCCGCGCCAAGGCCGAGGACCTGGTCGTCCAGGCCGCCCCCGCACGGGCCCGCTACAGGGACGCAGACTACTTCGTCGAAGAGGTCCGGCGGCAGGGCCGCGCGGCCCTGGGGGACCGGCTGGACGCCGCCGGTCTTTACGTGCGGACCACCCTCGACCCCGAGCTTCAGTCCGACGCCCTGCGCGCCCTCATGAACGGACTGGAGGTCTATGACCGGCGACATGGCTGGCGCGGCGCCTTCGCCCGGACAACCTACGGCCCGGGTTGGGCCAAGGCCGCTGAGCGGTTCCGCGCGCCTTCTGAGCGGCGGGACTGGCGGGTCGCCATCGTCTCCGAGGTGTCGGGCCGCGGGATCCGTATCGAGACCCAGAAGGATGCACAGAAGGGTTGGCTGGCGCCGGCGGACGTCACCTGGGCCCGGGCCGGAAAGGGCCTCAGCGCCGGCGACCTGATCTTCGTGGAGCCGACCGCGCCCGGAAACTTCCGGCTCCGGCAGATCCCCGCCGTGAACGGAGCCCTCGTGGTGGTGGAGCCCAGCACCGGCCGCGTGCTGGCGCTGGTGGGCGGCTACTCCTTCTCGCTTTCCAGCTTCAACAGGGCGACCCAGGCCAGGAGACAGCCCGGATCGACCTTCAAGCCCTTCGTTTACGCGACGGCCCTCGAGAATGGCTACACCCCGGCCAGCACTGTCCTGGACTCGGCCATCACCCTGTCGGGCAGGGATGGAGAGGACTGGTCGCCGGAGAACTACACGCGGTCCTACCTTGGCGCCATGCAGCTCCGCCGGGGCCTTGAGTTGTCCCGGAACACGATGACGGTGCGCCTGGCCCAGGGCGTGGGCATGAGGAAGATTCGCGATACGGCTGTGCGCATGGGCGTGACCCCCTCCCTGGAGCCGGTCCTCGCCATGGCCCTGGGCGCCGGAGAGACCACGCCGCTCCGGATCACGACGGCGTACGCCGCCTTCGTGAACGGCGGCCGTCGGGTGACCCCTCACCTGATCGAGCTTGTCCAGGACTCCAAGGGCGAGACGGTGCTGCGGGCGGATGAGCGCGACTGCCCGCGCTGCACGGCGGCCTTCACCGGCGCCGAGAGCCCAAGGATCGCTCAGGGCGGGGAACAGGTCCTGGACCCCATCACCGCCTACCAGATCACCTCCATGCTCCAGGGTGTCGTCCAGAGGGGTACGGCGGCCTCGGTCTCCTCCCTCGGCTTTCCCATCGCTGGCAAGACGGGGACGACCAACGACTACCGGTCCGCCTGGTTCATTGGCTTCACGCCCCAGATGGTGGTCGGCGTCTTCGTCGGGTTCGACGATAATCGCAGTCTCGGCACGGGGGAGACCGGGACCCAGGCGGCGGTCCCGATCTTCATCGATTTCATGCAGGGTGCGCAGGCCCGCCTGCCCAAGACCGACTTCAAGGCGCCCCGGAACGCCAAGTTCGCCACGATCAACGGGATCCGCGAGGCCTTCCGCCCGGGCACCGAGCCGAAGATCACGGCGGCCCCCTCGAACCTGACCCCCGATGGCCTGCCGATCCGGCCCCTGCCTTACGACCAGCTTGGCCGACCCGGAGGGGAGGGTGGGGCGCCGCCCGCGCGTCGACCTGACGACATGAGCGGATTGTATTAGGGCGTGGTCCGCGCTACTCCCGCCCGCCGAGTTTCAGGAGTGATCCCATGAGAGCGGATGTCGAGGCTGCCAAGGCCGACATCGAGCAGTCGATCGCGCTGCTCAGGAGGCGACTTTGACTGGGATGTCGCGCTTCGGAAACTGCATGAACTGAACGCCCGGGTCGAGGATCCCACCCTGTGGGACCGACCCGACGAGGCCCAGGCTGTCAGCCGGGAGCGCTCGCGCCTAGCGGCGTCAGTAGACGCCGTCACCGCCCTTGAGCGGGACCTTGCGGACGCGATCGGATATGCTGAACTCGCCGACGAGGAGGGCGATGAAGCCAGCCTGGAGGAGGCCCGAGGCCAGCTGAAGGCCATCCGCGAGCGGGCGGGCCGCGCCGAACTCGAGGCCCTGCTCTCCGGCGAGGCGGACGGCAACGACGCCTTCCTTGAGGTCAATTCCGGCGCTGGCGGAACGGAGTCCTGCGACTGGGCCGGAATGCTCCTGCGCATGTACACGCGCTGGGCCAACGCCCACGGCCTGAGTGTGGAGTTCCTGGAAGAGACCCCCGGCGAACAGGCGGGGATCAAGTCGGTGACCATCCAGATCAAGGGTCCCAACGCCTACGGTTGGCTGAAGACTGAGGCCGGGGTCCATCGCCTGGTGCGTATCTCGCCCTTCGACGCGGCCGCGAAACGTCACACCAGCTTCGCCTCGGTCTGGGTCTATCCGGTGGTCGACGACACCATTGTCATCGACATCAATCCCTCAGACGTCCGGACCGATACCTACAGGGCCTCGGGGGCCGGCGGCCAGCACATCAACAAGACGGATTCCGCCGTTCGCCTGACCCATGTCCCGACCGGCGTGGTCGTGGCTTGCCAGATGGGCCGGTCACAGCACCAGAACCGCGATGAGGCCTGGCGCATGCTTCGCGCGCGGCTCTATGAGCTGGAGCTCCAGAAGCGGGAGGCCGAGGCCCAGGCCCTGCAGGAGCAAAAGACCGACATCGGCTGGGGCCACCAGATCCGATCGTACGTCCTTCAGCCCTATCAGATGGTCAAGGACCTGCGCACCCAGGTGGAGACCTCGGACACCCAGGGGGTGCTCGACGGCGACCTCGACGCCTTCATGGGCGCGAGCCTCGCCCAGCGGGTGGGCGTCACGCGGGAGGGCTGAGGCCCCCCTGTGGATCAGCCCGGGGGAGGCGCAGGCGCGGCGGCGGGGGCCGCCGGCTTCTGCCGCTGGAGCTTGATGCTGCGTCCTTCGAATGAGGCTCCGGGCTCGATCGCCAGTTGTTCGGCGGTGATGTCGCCCTCGACGCTTGCGGCGCCATACAGCCGCACCTGCTTGGCCATGATCCCGCCGACGACGCGTCCCCGGACCTCGACGACTTCCGCCGTGACCTGACCTTCGACGCGGCCCGTCTCACCGATGGCCAGCTTCTCGACCCGCACATCGCCCCGGACCAGGCCATCGATCTGCACCTCGCTGTCGCTCTGGATCGACCCCTCGACCACAAGGTTCTGGGCGAGGAGCGAAGCCGGGCGAGGCCGGTTTCGGGACGCATCGGTCCCGGACCCGGGCGGAGTGGGAAGGTCAGGCGAAAGTCCCGGGGGCCGGTTATCCGGCTTGGGAGCGGGCTTGCTGAACATGTTCACCTGCGCGGATGAAGCGATAGGGATTCACGGCCCGGCCATTGAGCCAGATCTCGTAGTGCAGATGCGGCCCGGTTGAACGGCCTGTGTTCCCGAGGGCACCGATCCTCTGGCCGACCGCCACACGCTGTCCCGGTGAGACCGCCAGGGCGGACAGGTGCGCATAGCGGGTCTTGAAGCCTCGGCCGTGGTCCACCTCGACCGTCTTGCCATATCCGGCCCTGACGCCCGCGAAGGAAACAACACCCGGCGCTGTGGTCAGGATCGGGGCGCCGAAGGCCGAAACGAAGTCCAAGCCGGAGTGGAAGGCGGGGCGCCCGGTGAACGGATCGAAGCGAACACCAAAGCTGCTGGTCTTGCGGGCCCCTTTGGCGGGTTGTGCGAAGGGCAGCCGTGAGGCGGTCTCCGACAGCGCACTGGCCGCCGAAAGGTTCTCCGCCGCCCGCTGGATGCGGCCGGCGAAACGCTCATCCACGTCCAGAACCGCCGCCAGGGCTCGCGGGTCAGGGGATTCCAGGAGGGGCCCCCCCGATGCTGCGGATGAGGCGTAGCTGGACGGCGCCAGGCCGGCGAGGCGGAAGGCCAGGCGCAGCCTGTCCGCCCGACCCCGCGCATAGTCCTCTGCGGCGTCCACCAGTCGCTCCTGGTTGGCCTGGACGGTGGCGATCCGCTCAATGGGATCGGCATCCACGTCCGGCGACCCACGAAGGGCCGGCGCAAGGGCCG
Organism: Caulobacteraceae bacterium; assembly: GCA_947456005.1. Lineage (GTDB taxonomy): Bacteria > Pseudomonadota > Alphaproteobacteria > Caulobacterales > Caulobacteraceae > Phenylobacterium. Next base: position 2,716 of record CANGRP010000026.1, on the reverse strand, counting down.
CCATGGCGCCAGGCTCGCCCTTCAGGTCGGTCAGGAGCAGGGCGAGGGCTGCGTGTCGCTTCTCGATCTGCTCCGCCAGACCGCCCAGGGAGGCGCCCGACGCGTTCAGTTGAGCGACAGCGCTGTTCAGCCGGGCCTCACGGTCGGCGACCCAACGTTCGGAACGGGCCTGCATCTGCGCCAGTTCCTGGTCGCTCCGAGACTGGGTGATCGCGCCGATCAGGATGGCGATGGACGAGATCGCCACCCAGGTGAGCAGGCCGAGCCCAATCGCCGCGAAGATCATCTGCCGGGCAGGGGTCAGCACCACGCCCTTCATCTCGCCTCCGGACCGGAGGTAGAGGTGCCGTTCGGGGAAAAGGGCTTGGATTAAGCCTCGGAGTTGCGCGAGACGCGTCATGCTCACCGTGCTGTCTACCGATGGGGTGGAAGTTATTGTCCGTTAAGCGGTCCGCTGGCAACCCGCTGATTCTCCAGTCGGGCTGTCGGGATCAGGACGGTCAGAGGGCTTGCGCCGTCTTCAGCACCTCCGCGGCGTGGCCCGGGACCTTCACCTTGCGCCAGACCCTGCGGATCACGCCGGCCCCGTCGATGAGGAAGGTGGAGCGGTCGATGCCCATGTACTTCCGCCCGTACATGCTCTTCTCCACCCAGGCGCCGTAGGCCTCGATGGTCGCGCCCTCTGGATCGGAGCCCAGGGGAACCTCCAGTCCGTACTTGGCGGTGAACTTGCCATGGCTGGCGACGGTGTCCTTGGAGACGCCCAGCACAGCGACCCCGGCCGCTGCGAAGTCGCCGGCGAGGGCCGAAAACTCCTGCGCCTCCTTGGTGCAGCCCGAGGTGTCATCCTTGGGATAGAAATAGAGCACCAGGGCCTTGCCGGCGAAGTCTGAGAGCCGGATTGGGCCCTGCTCACCGGCCATTTCGAATTCAGGCGCCTTCGCCCCGGCATCCAGTTCCGCCATCTTCCGCTCCTCAGGGTTCGATCACCAGCCGGACCCGGCGCTTGCCGGACCTCAACTCCGCTTCGCCGCCGCTGAGAGCGACGCTCGCCTGCGGATCGGCGACCTTCTCGCCATTGATCCGAAAGCCGCCATTGGCGATCTGCTTGCGCGCCTCCGAATTGGAGGCCGCGAAGCCCGCCGCCACCATCAGCGCGCTATGGGATGTGGCGGCAAGGTCGGCGGCTTTCAAGGCCAGGGTGGGCATGTCGGCCGACAGGCCGCCCGCCTCGAAGGCCACCCGAGCCGCCTCTTCCGCCGCTGCAGCCGCTTCCGCGCCATGCAGCATCCGGGTCGCCTCGGTCGCCAGCACCTTCTTGGCCTCGTTGATCCCGGCGCCCGGCAGGGCCTCCAGCCGGGCGATCTCCTCGAGGGGCAGGTCGGTGAACAGCTTCAGGAACCGCGCCACGTCGGCGTCCTCGGTATTCCGCCAGAACTGCCAGTAGTCGTAGGGCGACAACATATCGGCGTTCAGCCAGACCGCGCCGGAGACGGTCTTGCCCATCTTCTGGCCGGAGGCGGTGGCCAGGAGCGGCGTCGTAAGGCCGAAGGCCTGCTTCTGGTCCACCCGGCGGATCAGCTCCACCCCGTTCAGGATGTTCCCCCACTGGTCCGACCCGCCCATCTGGAGCTGGCAGCCGTGCTTGCGTTCCAGTTCCAGGAAGTCGGTCGCCTGCATCAGCATGTAGTTGAATTCGAGGAAGGTCATGGGCTGCTCGCGCTCCAGGCGCAGCCGGACCGAGTCGAAGGTCAGCATCCGATTGATGGTGAAATGCACGCCGTAGTTCCGCAGAAACTCAACGTAACCCAGCTTGTCCAGCCAGTCGGCGTTATTGACCATGATCGCGTCGGTCGGGCCGTCGCCAAACGCCAGGAAGCGGGCGAACACCGTCTTGATGCTGTCGATGTTGGCCTGGATCTTCTCCTCGGTGAGAAGAGGGCGCGACTGGTCCTTGTCTGTCGGGTCGCCCACCTTGGTCGTGCCGCCGCCCATCAGGACGATGGGCTTGTGGCCCGCCTGCTGGAGCCGGCGGAGCATCATGATCTGGATCAGGCTGCCCACATGCAGGCTCGGCGCCGTGGCGTCGAAGCCGATGTAGCCCGTGATCGTTCCGGCCTGCGCCGCTGCATCCAGTTCCTCCGGATGGGTGACCTGGTGGATGTAGCCGCGCGCCTGCATGGTTCGCAGCAGGTCGGACTTGAACGCGTCTTGGGTGGTCATGCTGGGCTCCGGGAGGCTCATGAGGGCCAGCGCCGTTTCCAGAGCGCGCCGGCCAGGGAAGGCGGCGCGAAGGGTCTCACGCCGTCGTCAGGGGCGGCGGTAATAGGTCCGGGCTTCGGCGAAGGTCGCGAACATGGCGCTGGCCTAGGCCCGGCGGCCATGGCAGTCAAGCGCCATGCGCATCCTGGGCTTCATGACCGGCACCTCGCTGGACGCCGTCGACATGGCGATCCTGGAGACGGACGGAGAGGTCCTCACCGCCTTCGGGCCGGCGGGGGAGGAGCCCTTGTCGGACTCCCTTCGGGCCCTCCTTCGCGACGCCATCCGGACCGCCCTGGACCATCCCCGGGATGCTCCCGACCCGCCTGTCTTCGCCGCCGCATCCCGCGCCGTGGCCGAGATCCACTTCTCGGCCGGCTCCGCATTCCTGGCCTCCTGCGGCCTCGACTGGTCCGACCTCGACCTGGTCGGCATGCACGGCCAGACCGTCCTT
>CANGRP010000025.1 GCA_947456005.1 Caulobacteraceae bacterium | reverse complement strand
TCGACCACGGCCAGCGTCAACAGGAAGAGCCTCAGGCGCGGGTCCGCCTTCGGCGCAATGAGGGCCAGGGCCGCGAGGGCGAAGGCGATGTCGGTGGCGACCGGCACCGGCCAGCCGCGCGGGTCCACCCCGCCGGCATAAGCGCTGTAGATCAGGACAGGAAGCAAGGCGCCGCCGAAGGCCGCCGCGACCGGCAGCAGAACAGTCTTGGGGTTGGAGAGCTCGCCGACGGTGAGTTCGCGCTTCAGCTCAAGCCCGATGACATAGAAGAACACGGCCATCAGGCCGTCCTTGACCCAGTCCTTCAGGGCGCCGCCCACCTGCCAGAAGCCGAGATCGAGGAAGAGCGGCGTCTTGAGCCAGGCGTTGTAGCTGGCCGCCAGGGGCGAATTGGCGACGAGGATGGCGGCCGCGGCGGCCAGGGCGATCAACAGCCCGCCGGCGGCCTCAGTCTTCAGGAACTTAAGGACGGCCGCGGTCATCATCGTCTCCAGGAAGGGCCGGCAGGGCTGCGCGCCCTGTCCTCCTTCCCAGGGAGACGGGCGCAGGGCGGGGCAGCGCTCTCAGGCGCCCGTCATATAGGTCCAGGCAGGCTGCGAACAATGTCCCGCGGGGCTGGGTCCGTCCAGGGATCTTGGCGGCGGGTCGAGCGCCCGCCCGTCACCCCATCCCCAGCGTCGCCAGGGACTGATCTCGCCGCTCCGTCATGGCGGTGCGCACGCGGGCGAGGTCATCGGGAGGAAGGCCCCAGCCGTCCATGTGGGTGAGCTGGGCGGTCGGCATGTAGAAATCCCACCAGGACAGGCGCGCCCGGTCTACCGGCGCGAGGGCGGCGTAGGCCCAGGCCAGGGCTTCGGCGGCGTCGGCGCCGAAACGGCTGTGCAGGTCGCATCGGGCGGCGGCCAGCTCGGCCATGGGATCGCCCAGGCAGGCGTCTTCCCAGTCCAGCAGCCCGGCCAGTCCTCCGTCGCGCCAGAGGAGGTTGCCCATCCAGAAGTCGCCGTGCAGCAGGCGGGGCGGGCCGGCGAGGGGCGGGCAGGCGGGTCCCGGGACGGCGTCCGCCGGAAAGAGATCCGGGCGCCAGGTCCGGAGGTCCGCGAGGGGATCGGTGAAGGTCGGCAGGGGCGGCAGGCCATGCTCTGGCCCCAGACGGTGCAGGGCGACCAGCAGCCTTGCCATGGGCCCGATCACGCTGGCGGGCGCCCCCGCGGGCGGGTCCCCCTCCCCTTCCAGGAAGTCGAGGACAAGGGTGTCCGGGGGCTCGAAGCGGCGGAGGCGTGGTGCGGGGATCCCGAGGTCCGGGAGGCGGGTCAGTAGGGCGGCTTCCCGGGTGGCGCGCTCGACGGGCGGGGGCTTGCCCGGCATGGCCTTGGGGCGGCGCTCGACGACGGCGTGGACACCGTCGGCGGCCTCGAACACCAGGCGCCGGGTGTGCGAGGACACACCCCCGGCCAGGGGCTCGGCCAGACGGAGGCGTGCGGAGGGATCAAGGCTGATCACCCGCGCTTCCGCATCCATGAAGGGGGATTCCATCCGCGCCAGGCTCCGGAAGTCTGCTTCCCGGAAGTCTACCACGCCTGCCCGCCCTTCCAATTCCCGCCCGGCCCGGTGTAGGGGTCCCGGCCATGACGACAGACGCCCCCACCCACCAGATGATCCTCGAGCGCCTCGGTCCCGGCCGCTGGCGCGTTCCCGCCGGCGAGGAGTGGCGCAACCCCTCCGGCGGCCTGTGGGGCGGATACGCCATCGGCCTCGCCACCCGCATCGTCCAGGCCGAGCCGGAGCGGGTGGGGGAGGTCCTGTCCCTGACCCTGACCTATGCCGCCGCCTTGCCGGCGGGCGACCTGGATGTGCGCACCCGCCGGATCCGCCAGGGGGGCTCGGTGGGGGTCTGGGAGGTGGAGCTGCGCCCGCCAGGCTCCGAGGAGGTCGGGGTCCACGCCATCGTCACCACGGCGAAGCGGCCTGACACCCCGCCCTTCGCCTTCGCCGCCATGCCGCAGGCCCCGGACCCGGCCAGCCTGCCGGCGCCGGAAATCCCCCACGCCCGCCAGCACTTCGGCTCCACCGTGCTGGAGCGCCGCAGCCTGGACGGCTTCCCGCCCAAGCCTTCGGCGGGATCTCGTTCCCTGGCCTGGGTGCGCTCGCGTCGGGAGCCCCTGGACAAGGCCCTGCTGGGCATGATCACCGACAATTCCCCGCCCCGGGCCATGTACGCCTTCGGCATGGGCGTCTCGACCACCACCCTGTCCCTGACGGTCTACCTCCACGCCACCGACGCCGAGGTGGCCGAGGTCGGCAATGACTTCATCCTCGTGGAATATGAGGGCCGGGTGGGCGGCGGCGGCGCCTCGGACGAACGCTCCAGCTACTGGCGGCGGGACGGCAAGCTGCTGGCCACCTCAGAGCAGCTGGTCTGGTACCGTCAAGTCCCGCCTCGGCCGGTGGAGTAGGGCGAAGCGCTACGTAACTTCCGGTTAACCATAACTTCCGCAGAATAGGGCTCCCAGAATCGGACGTCCGCCCTTGCTCCCTGCCCGACGCCTCGCCCCCGCACCGGTTCCGGTAAAGGCCGTAAGCCGCCGGTTCGCCAGCGCCTGTCGGGCGCGCGCGCGGCGGCGCCCAGGGTCATGCATAGCCTATCCCCGGAGCCGGAACATATGAAGCTGGACGAGATTCTCACCGAGGGCGCGCATCCCGCAGACCTCCCCGCCCTCAGGAAGATCGCCGAGGTATGGTCGAACCTCTTGCAGCCGGACCAGTTGGCGGGCCTCAACAGCGGCAACGTGCTGGAGCGGATAGTCCGCCTCATCGAGACGGGAGGCCTGGACGAGAGCGCGCAGATCACCCTCGCCTCAACCCTCCATGAACTCTCGCGTCGGCGCGCTCCCGCCTTGAAGCCAAGGCACCGGGCCCGGATCAACGGCGTCTGCCGACCGATCCTCACGCGGCTCGCCGACTCCCTCAGCATGGCGCCCCGGAGCCTGCCCCTCACGCAGATCCGCAAGGCCCATGTCCTCTTCGTCGGGTCGCTGCAGGACGCGGACGAAGAGCCCTCGACGACGGCGGTCGACTACGCCGCCGCCCTGGCCCTGGATCCCAAGGTCGAGCGTATCGAGATCGTCCATTCAGGCGTGATCGCCCCCGACATGGCCGCCTATCTGCAGCAGGCCCTCGGCCCCCGTCCCGGGGGTCCGGAGATCCTGCTGGTCTCGACCCTCGAGAACGACAACTTCATGGCCGACATCCTCGGTCGGGGTCCCTGTACCTTCCACATGTGCGCAGAGCCGGCCCTTTCGCCTGTAATCAGCCTGGCGAGCCGGCTGGGGCCGACCCTGATGTTCGTTGGTACCGACGATGCGCCCGTCCAGTATGCAGACGTCTACTGGAGTCGCCGCTCGCGGGAGGAGATCCAGGACATCTGGGGCGGGCAGGGGGCGCCGGCCGTCTTCGCCGACAATCATGTCCAGGTCCTTCAGGTTCCGGGGCGCGACCTGCCCGCGCCCGAACCCTTGCCGCGCGCGACCCTCGGCCTTGCCGGGGACGCCCTCGTGATCGCCACGGTGGGCGACCGCCTGGACGTCGAGATGGATGAGGCCTACATCACCGGGATCGAGCTGGCGATCCGGGACCGGCCCCATTGCGTATGGATGGTGGCTGGCGCGCTCCCAGACTATCTCTCGGACGCCTGCCGGCAGGTCCTCGGGCCTCGGTTCCTGCACATTCCCGAGCCCTCTGATCTCGCCCGGCTTATGACCACGGTGGATGTCTACGCCAATCCGTTCCGCGCGGGTGGCGGCCGAAGCGCCCGCCTTGCGGCGGCGGCCGGAGCCTCCCTCCTTACCCTCGACCGTGGCGAGGTCGCCGCGATCGCGCCTCCGGACTTCCTGGCCAAGGACGCAGAGGACTATTTCCATCGGCTGGACGCCCTGATCGCCCTTCCGGAGCTCCTGGCCGCCCTAAAGGCGCGCCAGGCCGAGCATATCGGGCAGTCCGGTGACCAGAAGGCCCTCCTTACCAGCCTGCAGAAGATGGTGCGTACCGCCGCCCGACGGTACGTGGAGAGGGGTGAAGGCCTGCCGCTCTCGCAGACTGTGTTCGCACAGCCGGGCGTCCTCGCGGCGGCCAGTTGACCTTGGACATCCTGAATCAGGTCGGCGCCACGGGAACCTTGGCCATGGGGTTCCTGGGGCTTCTGCTACCGAAGACCGCGGCGCGGTTCGTCGGCTTGCAACCGCTCACCCCGGCGGGCCGATCGGAGTTCCGGGCGACCTATGGCGGGCTCTGGGCGCCCCTGGCGCTGATGCCGCTGATCACCCAGGACCCGATCGTCTTCGCAGTCAGCGGCCTGTGCTGGGCCGGAGCCGCCGTCGGCCGGACCGTCTCCATCCTCCTGGATGACGCCCTGGACGCGCAGAACCTGAAGGCGGTGGGGTTCGAGCTGGTCTTCGCGGCCCTGCTCCTCGTCGGCGACCCCTGGCGGGCCATCCTGGCGTTGCTTGGCTGACGCCAGGACGGGCCCGCGGCCGGCGCTCAGAGGGCGAAGGGGAAGCCGCGGGCGCCGCCCCTGACGGTTTCGGACCGCTGCTGGATCGCCGTCGCCTTGGATCACTTCTCGGACATTGACCGACGGCCCCGCCGGTGGGGTCTGCATGCCCATTCATCTCGGGCCGGCCCCAAATCACTCCGAGGTTCCGAGGTCCCCGACCCGCCCCCTGCCCAGCTGGGCCAGGAGGCGGAGACCCTCCAGAAGGCCAAGGGTCTCGTGTCGGCTGACGCCAAGGCGTGAGAGGGCTCGGTCGGCTTCCGGTAGGTTGTAGAAGGGAATGGCGGGCCAGACGTGATGCGCCAGATGCAGGTTCATGTTGGCGTAGAAGAAGGCTCCCACCGGACCCAGGCGGACGGTCCGGGTCGACGCCTCGAAGAGGGTCTCCGGGTCTCCGGCTTCAAGCCCTGCATGCTGCAGCAGGGCGAGGTGAAAGCCGGCCCGAAGGGCGAGATGGGCCAGCGCGACCCCGTTCCGGGGCTGGTTGAGCCAGCGGTAGGTCTCGCGGTCAAGGGCGCTCGAGGCCAGGGGGCGCGCGGCGTCGGTCATCCCGCGGCGACGGCGGCGGCAAGAAAGGCCTCACGGGCGGCTCCGGTGAGGCTGACGGCCAGGAGGGTTCCGGGAACGCTGAGGATGATGTCCCTGTCGGCCTCGCCCGCCATGTAGCGGGTGACGTCGCCATGGATCCCCGACTTGAAGTCGTGCCAGGCGATGACGCCGGACCCGCCCAGTATCCGCCGCGCCCGGACGGTGTCCGAGGCGATGGTCTCAAAATCGTGGCCGCCATCCACGAAGACGAAGTCGACAGCGCCCTCGAGGCCCAGGGCGGCGGTGCCCAGGGTCCGGCTGTCCTAGTGCAACAGGGTCAGGCGACGGCGGTCCGTCTCGTCAAGGTCCCTCAGGTAGAGGGGCCCCAGCCGGGACTGGGTCAGGCGGAGATGGTCATCGTTCTTCCGGTCATCGCTCCGGAGCTCGGCGTCCGAGTAGCTGGCGGCCTCGGCGAGCTCCGAGGCGATGTCGCCCAGGTCGATCGAGGCCACGTCGCAGCCCGGGTCGGAATTGGCGAGGAACAGGGATGTGGAATAGCCGAGGAAGGTCCCGAACTCGAAGATCCTCCGGGGGCGTACAATCCGCACCAGGGCGGTCCTCCAGAAGGCTTATGCTGCCGATCCCGCTGGGCGGCAGGTGGATAGCGAGCGGAACCGGGGCCTCATTGAGGGCTTCCGTCTTCAGGAAGAGGACCCGGGGCTTGATGTAGGCGACGCCCGGGCGGCCGTCCTTGTAACGCGCCGCCAGGGCTTCCGGGGTCTCGATGGGCCGGGCGGGATCCGCCCCCGCCGGTTCCTGCGCCTTCGTTGTCATGACCGCCTCCTGATTCGCCCCCAGTCTATCGCTCCACGTTCGCCTTCAGACGAAGAACATCACCGTCTCCGACCAGCCCTGGGTGTAGTGCCGCAGATAGACCCGGTAGTCCGGGTGGACCCCCAGGGCGAAGCGGGCGATGTCCCGGAAGTCCGAGGCCCGGTGGTAGACGGCGAGCGCCAGCTTGGGGCGGAAGTCGCGGATGATCCTGAGGGACCCGGCCAGGGCCCGGGTCTCCCACCCTTCGAGGTCCATCTTGATCAGGGTCACAGGTCCGGCCAGGTGCGCGTCCAGCGTCGTCACCCGGATGGTCAGGCCGCCGCCCTGACCGACCGCCGAGGCCGACCCTGCGTCCGGGTCGAAGGCCAGTTCTCCGGCCGTATCCGAGACGCCGATCGGGTGGAAATGGATGTCCCGCCGGCCGGCCAGCCGCGCCCGGGCCTCTCCCATGTTGGCGGGGGAAGGCTCGAACAGGTGCACCTCCCGGTAGTCCGGATCGTGGTCGCAGAAGGCCTCGGTGGTGTCCCCGTCGAAGCCGCCGGCGTCGACGAAGGTCTCGCCCCGGAGGTGCAGGAAGGGTTCGAAGTACTGGTCCTGGACCCGGACCTCGTAGGCCGCCATGTAGGCCGGGTCCGCCGTCAGCCGGAAACGCAGGACGTCCACAAGGGTCTGGCGCGAAACCTCATCGGACATCCGGCCGAAGAGGGCCTTCCACTCCCCTGCAGCGGCGGCCCAGTCCGAGCGCTGGTCCGCGACGAAGTCCGGCGTCCCCACGGCCTCACCGCCGGCGGCCATCAGGTCGGCAAGGCCCGCCAGCCGGAGGCCTGACCTTTGCGAGAACCTGCGGACGACGTCCACCGGGCGGATCGAGGTCGCGGCATTGACCAGGACGGCGCCGTCGGGGAGGTCTGCCGAGCCGACGACCGGGAGGTCGTTCCAGGTGGACCCGGCCGGCGCGCCATCGTCCACCAGCCCTGCCGCCCGTATGGGCCCGGCGAGGCGCTCGGCGTCGGCGTTTCGGCCGATCAGGTAGCAGGGCCCCGCTCGCCCCTCCAGGACGGCGACGGCGAGGGGGTCCGCGGCGCGGGGCGCCAGGGCCGCCTCGATCGCCTGGGTGAAGCCGGCGCTCACCAGGCCCCCGGGGGCAGGATGTCGTAGAGGCGGCGCTCCAGGGCCGCCGCCTTGAGGTCGGCGAGATCCGCGGTGTCCCGGGCGCGGGCGAACAGGAGGCCGATCCGGGACCGGGGGCTGGGTGCGAGGGTTTCGCCGGACAGGGCGAGTGAAACATAGTGCTCGACCGCCATAGGCTGGTGGAAGCGGATGGCCCCGAAGGCCGCGCCCTGAGGGCTGGACAGGGTGTGGCGAAGGATAGGTGCGGAAGGCCCCGGCGGTGGTCGTTCCCCGAAATCCTCTCCCAGGAAGGGGGCGACATAGGCGCGGCCATAGTCCATTCCCGTCGAGAGGCGGATGAGCAGGCTGTAGAGGTCCCCGGGGCAACGGCGGGTCACCTCGATCACCCGGATTCCGTCCGGGCCCAGGATCAACTGGGTGTGGATGAGCCCCGGCTGGAGGTCGAGTTCGTCCATAAGCCGGACTGCGAAGGCGCGGGCCTGCCGAAGGGCGGCCTCCGGGAAGTCGTCCACCACGTGGCTGGTGTCCACAGCCAGGGGATTGGCGGAGCCGTGCTCCTCCACCACAGCGTCCATCCGCAAGCCCGAATGGTCGAGGAAGGCGGTGTGACTGTAGAGCTGACCTTCCACGAACTCCTCGATCAGGCACTGTCCCGACCGCGACTCGGCGCGCGCCAACGCCATAGCCTCTGCGAGGCTGGACCCTGTGGGCGACCTCAGGACGGTGGCGCCCCGCCCGCTATAGGCCTCCTCGGGCTTGACGATGACCGCCTGCCCGGGCGTTACCGCCTCCGCCTGCAGGGTTCGCGGGACGGGAAGGTCCAGGGACTGCGCCCAGGACCGGAAGGCGCCCTTGTTGTTCAGCGTTCGGGTCACCCGGGAGCCGTCAACGCCCCGCAGAGGGCGCAGGTCGGCGATCTCCGCGCAGGTCTGGTAGGACCGGTCATTGCACCCGGGGACCAGCAGGTCGAACCCTTCCGACTCGAACAGCCGCAGGGTCGCCCCGGTGTCGGAATAGTCCAGCTGGACGTAGCGCGGGTGGGCCCGGGCGAGGACATCCGCGGGCTGTCCCCCGGCGAGGGTCACCTCGTGCCCGAGGGTCTCGAGGGCCCCCAGGAGGGGTCCGGCCGCCACATTGGTGTCGAGAAGCAGGACCCTGGCCATCGCGGTCAGCCGGGGACCTGGAGGGTCTGGCCGGTCTCGGCGGAGCGCTGGATGGCGTCGATCACCCTGAGGTTTCTCAGGCCATCCAGGGGGGTCACCACGACCTCCGCCTCGCCGCGGATAACCTCGATGAAGTTGGTGAGCTGCGCCGCCAGGGGATCGCGCCGGACCACGGGGACGACCTCCGTGGCGAAGGGGCGCGTCCAGGACGCCGCGCCGGCGTCCGGGAAGGTTTCCAGGCGGAGGGTTGGAAAGTGCAGCGTCCCCGCCTCGCCTGTGAGGGTGTAGCAGGTCTCCTGCGGCGAGTTGAAGAAGACCGGGTTCTCGCCGGTTGTCTGCTCCCAGCTCCGGGCCGAGGCGCCGGAGTCGGAGAGCATGAAGACCCCGAGCGCCCCGCTCACGAAGGACACCGTGATGGCGGCCGTGTCCTCGACCGCGTGACCACGGACCCTGGAGGAGGTCTGCGCCTGTACGGCGTCGATCTCGCCGCACAGGGTCCGCATGATACCGATCTCGTGGATCAGGTTGATCAGGATTGGGCCGCCCCCGGCCCGCGTCCGCCAGGGCGCCGCCGCGAAGTAGTCGTCGGGCTTGCGGAAGACCGCGCTCCCCTGGAAGGCCACCAAGCGGCCAAGGCGTCCCGACTCCACGATCCGGCGGGCGGCGCTGACCAGTGGGCTATGGGCCCTGTGGTGACCCACCATGGCCTTGATCCCGGCGCGTTCGATCAACTCCACCAGGGCCTCGGCCTCGGCAAGGTCGTCGGTGATCGGCTTCTCGATGAGCATGGGGACGCCTGCGGCGGCGCAGGTCCGGGCCTGGTCGAAATGGAACGGGTTTGGCGAGGCCAGGATGAGGCCGTCCGGCCGCACCGACTCCAGGCAGGCGGCGACATCGCCGAAGACCGGAACGCCAAGGGCCTCGGCCAGGCTGCGGGCATGGACGGGTTCCGGCTGGACGATGGCGGCAAGCTCTGTCCGGGGATCGGCCCGCACTAACTCGATATGCTTCATGCCCATCAGGCCGGGCCCGACGACCACCAGCCGCAGAACGGACATCGCACACCCCTTGGCGCTGACTCACATGCGGCGAGTCGCCGCTGCCCATCGTGGAGACTAGATCGGAAGCCCAGCCTCGCCAACCACTCCCAGTAACGCCCAATTAACTATGTTTGAGTCACGTTCCGAATGCGACTTTGGAAGTGGAACTATGTCAGCCGTCAAGCCCGACGCCCTAGACCATACACCGCTTCCCGCAGCAGCCAGCGGCATTCGCATCCCGGTCGCCTCGCCCGCCATGCCCCGGGCATCCGACCTCGCCCCCTATCTCGAGCGAATCGATACGACCGGCTGGTACTCCAACTTCGGTCCGCTGGTTCTGGAGTTCGAGGCGCGTCTCGCCGCCAGGTTCGCCCCGGGCACCGAGATCGTCACCCTCGCCAACGGAACCCTGGCCCTGACCCTCGCCCTTGAGGCCCTTTCCCTGCCGAAGGGTTCGGTCTGCGCCCTGCCGTCCTGGACCTTCGTCGCCACCGCCCATGCCGTCAGGATGGCCGGCCTCGTTCCCTGGTTCGTCGACGTCCAGCCGGATACGGGCGAACTGACCCCGGAGGGCCTGCTCGCCGTCCTGCCCGAGGCGCCCGGGCCGGTGGCCGCCGCCATTCCCGTCGCCGTGATGGGCCGACCGATGGACTCCGCGGCCTGGCGCGCCTTTCAGGACGCGACCGGGGTGAAGGTGGTCATTGATGCGGCGGCTGGTTTCGACTCCGCAGCCGCCGCACGGGTCCCGGTGATGGTCAGCCTGCACGCCACAAAGACCCTCGGCGTTGGCGAAGGGGGGTACATCGCCTCAGAGGACCTGGAGTTCAGCACCCGGCTCCGGGCCATGACCAACTTCGCCTTTATGGGGGATCGAATCTCCCGGCATGTCGCGACCAACGCCAAGCTCAGCGAGTACGCCGCCGCCGTGGGGCTCGCCGCCCTGGACCGATGGGCGTCGACGCGGCGCCGCTACGTCACTTCGGCGAGACGGCTTGCAATCGCCCTGTCCGACACGCCTGAAGTGACCTTCCAGGAGGGTTGGGGTTCGGACTGGATTTCCAGCACCTGCCTGGTTCGCCTGCCCGCTGGTTCCGCATGCCGTATCGAGGCCTTCCTCGAGGCGGGCGGGATCTCTACGCGCCGCTGGTGGGAGAGCGGCTGCCACATGGCGCCGGCCTTCAGGGACTGCCCGTCCTGCGCCCTTCCGGTCACTGAGCAGCTCGCCGCCTCTACCCTTGGCCTGCCCTTCTTCGCGGACCTGGGGGCGGAACAGATCCAAAGGACGGCCTCGACCCTCAAGGTCGCACTCGCCGGCCTTCAACCCTGATCCCGGGAGGAGGCCCGCCTTGCCCCTTGAGGACGTTCTGCTGGACGGGGCCCAGCCCCACTACGCCGACTCCATCCGGGCGATTGCGGCGAGCTGGAGCGCCCTGGTCCCAGGGCCGGTTTTGGCAAAACTGAACAACGCTAATTTCTATGAGACCTTCGCCTCCTGGCTTGAATGGCCGGGGACCGAGGATGCGGTTCGGCTCCAAGTTGCGGCGGACCTTGGCTCTCTGGCCTGGTGGCGAGGGCCCAGGATTCCGCCCCGGCAGAGGGCGCGGCTGAATCAGGTCACCCGGTCGGTCCTGGTCGGGGTCGCTGACGGCCTCGAGCTGGCGCCGCGCCAGCTTCCCGCCTCGCGCATCCGGCGCGCCCACGTCCTTCTTGTCGGGACCCTCCTGGACCCGGGGCACTCCCCCTCTGGCGGCGCAATTGACTATGCAGCCGCTCTTGCGCGGGATCCGATGGCCGAGAGAATCGAGATCGTGCACTCCGGCGCCATCACGCCCGCCATGGGCACCTACATCCAGGAACGGCTTGGCGGCTTCCCCGCCAGCCGGGGCCTCGCCCTGATCTCAACAGACGACAATCCCGACTTCCTGGCTGGCATCCTGGGCCGCGGACCGTGCACCTTCCATGTATGGTGCGAGCCGGTTCTGTCGCCCTTAATCAGCGTGGTCAGCCGCCTGGGGCCCACGTTGATGTTCACCTGTGCGGATGAGGCGCCGGTTCAGTACGCCGACGTCTATTGGTACTTCCAGTCCCCGGACTACATCCGCAGCCTCTGGTGCGACCAGGGTGCGCCTGAAACCTTTGCCGACAACTATATCCGGAGCTTGTCTGGCCCCTGCCTCGATTCTACGCCGCCTGAGCCGGTGACGCGCTCGGAGATCGGGCTGGCGGAGGACGCATTCGTGATCGCCACGGTGGGCAACCGCCTCGCCGTCGAGATGGATGAGGCCTACATTACCGGAATGGAGAAGGCGGTCCGGGATCGGCCGGACTGTGTGTGGATGGTGGTCGGCGGACTGCCCGACTATCTCTCTAGCGCGTGCCGCCAGGTGCTGGGCTCTCGCTTCCTGCACATCCCCTATGCGACGCCGCTCGACCGTCTTCTGACCACGGTCGATGTCTTCGCCAACCCCTTCCGCGCCGGCGGGGGGAACAGCGCCAACCTGGCCCTCGGCGCCGGCGCGGCGGTGCTATCCCTTCGGGCAGGTGACGTCTCCGCGCTCATCCCCGACAGCTTCGTGGCCAGCGATCCGGAGGAGTACTTCCGCTATCTCGACTTCTTGATCGAGTCCCCGGCGTTCTTGGCTGCGGTCAAGGCAGAGCAATTCCGCCATAACTCTCGCATGCGGGACCAGGACGCCTTCCTGGCCAACCTACAGCAGATGGTCTGCCTGGCTGGCGAGCGTTATGCGGCCCGGCAGGGCGGCGCACGGCTGTCGGAGACGGTGTTTGCGCCGGAGCAGGCCCTGGCCTGGGATGGCAAGAGCGGAGCCCGCCCCGAGGCCTCTCCGGGCGGCTCAGGACGGGCCCGCGGCCGGCACTCAGAGGGCGAAGGTGAAGCCGCCATTCACCGGATAGACCTGTCCGGTAATCCAGCTTGAGGCGTCCGAGGACAGGAAGAGGACCATGTTGGCCACATCATCCGGCCGACCGGGCCGGCGGATGATGTACTTCTCCATCTGCCGCTTCAGGCGCTCGGGGTCGCCGTTCAGGGTCCGCTCCACCGCCGGGGTGGCGGTCAGGGCGATGGCGACGGAGTTCGCCGTGATCCCGTAGCGGCCCAGGGTCCGGGCCACCGAGCGCATGAAGCCGGCCGCGCCCGCCTTGCCGGCGGCGTAGATTTCCATGTTGGCGTCGCCCCAGCGGCCGGCGTCCGAGATGATGGTGACGATCCGCCCGGGCGCCTGGCGCTGGATCATGCCGGGGATCACGGCCCCTGTGCAGTTGATCACGCCATAGAGGTTCACGCCCAGGAAGGTCTGCCAGGCCTCGGGGCCAGTCTCCCAGAAGGGCAGGCGTGCGTCCGCCGACGGCGTCGCCCCCGCATTGCCCGCATTGTTGACCAGAACGCCGATGGCCCCGAGGTCGGATGAGGCCTTGGCCACCATCTCCTTGACGGCCGCCTGGTTCGAGACGTCGCACTGCAGGGCGAGGGCCCTGCCGCCCGCGGCGCGAACCTCCTCGGCCACGGCCTCGGCCCGTTCCAGGACGAAGTCGTTGACCACCACGCCGCCGCTGTTGGCGGCGCCGCCCAGGTGAAGGGCGATCTGTCGCCCGACGCCCTGGCCTGCGCCCGTCACCAGGGCCACGCGTCCGCCCAGATCCAGAATGTCCGTCATCTTGTCTCCTCCCTCGCTCCTGCGGGTTCCTCCCCATCCTAGAGCGTCTTTGGCCGGCGTTGAAAACGGGATTCGTCGTCACATCGCCGTCGGCGCGCGCCGACGACCGGTTTCGGGCGTCCTGTATTGGGACAATTGGTCGATCCTGGACGGCCCCGCGCGCCTTGCGCCTCCTAGACGCCGAGTCCACCGCCCGCCGGCACGAGTTTTTGCGTGTCTATCCGACCTGGGAAGGACCCTGAGAAGGGCCGGCGGACACCGGAAAACCTCGCAATTCTAGGTAGATCGCGGGCGTTAACTCTATTGGAAGATCGACTTCGGGTTGATCCGGCGAAATCCACTGCAAAACAGGCGCTTGACGTCAGATAGATCTTTCACTATGTCTCGAAACTGCACGAAGTATGGTTAACAACTTCAGGGAGAATCTGGCACGTGACTTGCTAGAGACTTCCTGACGATCCCCGGCGGAGCGCCATCTGGCGCATCGTGGGGTTCAAGGTCCCGGCCTCTCTCCCGGGGGCATGTGTTGATGAAGGATGACGCCATGAAGGCCATCAGGATTCTTTCGGCTTCAACTGTCCTCGCCCTGGCCATGGGGTGCGGAAGCGCCTTTGCGTCCGACACGGATACGGCGTCGGCGAGCGCGAAGGCGGACATCATCCAGGCGATCACCGTGAGCAAGACGTCTGACCTCGCCTTCGGTCGGGCCGCCATCCCGACCACAGCCGGCACAACGACGGTCGTCTTGTCCACGGCCAACGTCCAGTCGGGCACCGCCGACTTCGTGAGCACGCAGACCACGTCGAATGCGGTCTTCGCCGTCGCGGGTGAGGGCACCTATGCCTACACCCCGCTGATCACGGTCACGGACGCTGCGCTCACGGGATTGAGCCTGTCGGCGATGAAGGCCAAGTGCGGCGCGGGCGCCGACCAGAACCTCACCCTCGGATCGGCCACGGCCCTGACCGGATGCGCCCTGACGACTGGCGCCGATACCGTCAGGGTCGGCGGCACCCTGAGCATCGCCACGACCGCGACGGCGGGCTCCGCGAAGACTGTGGGCACGATCCAGGTCGTGGTATCGTACAACTGAACGCCCTTCGAAGGGGAGACGGGCCTTGCGCGCGCAGATCCTCGCCCTGTTGTTGATCTCCGTCCTGGCCCCTTCGCCGGCGTCGGCGACTCCTGAAGACCGCGTCACCGCCTTTGCCCAGGCGGACATCGCCCCCGCCGCCGCCGCCTCGCTCCAGAGGGCCACAGAACTCCTGTTCGGGACGACGCCCGGAGTTCTGACCACGAGGATCCCCGGGGGTGGACCGGTCAGCCTCACCGCCACCGGCGTCGACCCGGAGACGGGCGCCTTCACCTTCGCCGCCGAGGCCGCAGCCGCCTCGGACCTGACCGCCCTGATGGCCGAGCTCGCCGCCGGAGGCTCACGGCGGGTCGGCGGCCTTCCGCTCATCGGCGTCATCAACGGTCAGGGCGTCCAACTGATCGTCCTGGGCGCTGCACAGGGCTCTGGCGGCGCGACCTCCCTGAGGCTGCTCCTGGCCTTCGATTGAGGCCCTCGCCGTGATGACTTCAACGGCCTCATCCTTGCGGAACATGCTTCTGGCGTCGGTCCTTGTGATGTCGGCGGGCCCCTGTCTCGCCGCCGGTCCCACGATCGCGAGTGAGGCCGACCTGCAGTTTGGCCGCTTCATCGCCTCGGCGGCGCTGCCGACGCGGGTGACGGTCAGCACGAGCGGCGGCCGGACGACGGACAACGGCGTCCTCCTCGCCGGCGAGAGCCCTCAGCCGGCGCAGTTCGCGGTCAGCGGCGTCAGCAACGCCATCTTCCAGGCCGCGATCTCCCTGGGGTTCTCAGGACCCTCCGGGGTGAGCCTGCAGTCCCCTACCGCCACCTGCGGCGCCGGGTCCACCTTCATGTCAGGCGTCCTCTCGGGCTGCCAGTTCAGCCCCACCGGCACCGCGACCATCCATGTCGGCGGAACCCTCGTGGTTGACGCCGGCCGGGCATCGACGTCTGTCTCAGCCTTCAACGCGATTACTGTTCAGGTCAGCAACTGATGAAACCGAGGCCTTTCCTTCCGCAGGGGCGCCCAGCGTCCGCCGGACCTCGCCACAGACCGGACGGGACGTGCGGGATCAAGCCCGCCGACCTATATCGCCCCCGGGTGGGCCTGCCGCTTCCCTTGATTGTCGCGCTGGTCCTCGCCGCACCCTCCACGGCGCTGGCGGACCTGATGCTCTACCCGACCCGGATCATCATTTCCGGCGCCCAGCGCAGCGCACAGGTGGAGATCGTCAACCGCGGGGAGAGGACGGAGACCTACCGGATCAGCCTGGTCAACCGGCGGATGAACGAGGCGGGCGATATCATCCCCGCGGAGACCCCCGAAGCCGGTGAGCAGTTTGCGGAGACGATGCTGGTGTTCTCTCCCCGACAGGTCACCCTGCAACCGGGCCAGTCCCAGACGGTCCGGGTCTCGGTGCGCAGGCCGGCCGGTCTCGCCGATGGCGAGTACAGGTCGCACCTCCAGTTTGCACGCCAGCCGGACATCAATCCTCAGAACAACCCCGAGAACGTCAACGAGACCGCCCGGGACCAGGTCTCGGTCAACCTCGAAGCCCTCATCGGG
>CANGRP010000024.1 GCA_947456005.1 Caulobacteraceae bacterium | reverse complement strand
GACCGCCCCGGCGGCCAAACATCTCACCGAGGATGTCGCTGAAGTCCGCCCCATCAAAACCGCCGCCCCCGCCACCGAAGGGACCTCCCTGACCCGGGCCACCGAACCCCCGGAACACTTCCCGGCCGTCGGCGTCGATCTCGCCCGCGTCGAACTTGCGGCGCTTCTCGGCGTCTCCCAGCAGGTCGAAGGCTCCGCTGACCTGCTTGAACCTCTCCTCGGCGGCCTTGTCGCCCGGATTGGCGTCAGGATGGTGCTTCTTGGCCAGCTTCCGGAAGGCCTTGCGGATGTCGTCTGCCCCGGCGCTGCGCGGAACGCCGAGGACCTCGTAGGGATCTCGCGCCACGGGGGTCACCTCAGCAGGGGAAAATCACTGGCTTTGAGGTAGGGTCCGACGTCAGGTCCGCAAGGGCAAGTGTTGCGGAAATGTCACTCCCATGGGCGGCCATCGGGCCTCAGTCCTCGAGTCCGCGTTCATCCAGGAGGTCGGGCGCGGCGTGGTCGACCATGTCGTCTTCGTGCGCGAGCTCGGTCTCGCTGATCGTCTGGCCGCGGACGGAGACTCCCGCTCGGTGGACGCTTTCAGGGTCGCCGCTGATCAGGGGGTGCCAGTCCGCAAGCCCCCGGCCCTCATGGATCCGCCGGTAGGCGCAGGACTTCGGCATCCAGCTCAGGCGGGGGATCAGGTCGGGTGTCAGGGTGATGCAGTCCGGCACCTCGCGCTTGCGGTGGACATAGTCGGAGCAGCGGCAGGTCCCGGCGTCGAGCAGACGGCAATGCACCCGGGTGGGGACGATCTCGCCGGAGTCGGCGTCCTCGAAGCGGACCAGGCAACACAGGCCGCAGCCGTCGCAGAGGCTCTCCCATTGCTCGGGGCTCATGCGGTCGAGGGGGGTGGTCTCCCAGAAGGGCCGGCTCATGGCTCCTGTCTAGCCCCGGCGCCCGGGGGGCGCCAGCCCGGGGGTTGGAGTGCGGCTGTGCGGAGGTTAAGGGGGGCCATGAAACCCCCCGTTCTCGCCCTGAGGCAGGTCCGACTCGCAGACGGGCCACGCATGCTCTTCGACGGGGTCGACCTGGCCCTGGAGCCCCGATGCCGCGCCTGCCTGGTCGGTCGCAACGGGGCGGGCAAGACCACCCTCCTGCGGATCCTGGCCGGCGAGGTCCAAGCCGATGACGGCGAGCGCACCCTGGTCCCGGGCCTGCGCATCGCCTGGGTCCCGCAGGAGCCCGTGATCTCGGGCCCGACGGTCCTGGACCACCTGGTCGCCGCCGGGGCCGCGCCGCATGAGGCCGAGGCGGCCCTGCAGACCTTTGGCCTCGATCCCGCCAAGCCGTCCGAAGGCTTGTCCGGAGGCGAGGTCCGGCGCGCCGCCCTGGCCGCCGCCTTCGCCCGGGACGCCGACGTCCTGCTGCTGGACGAGCCGACCAACCACCTCGACATCCCCGCCATAGCGACCCTGGAGGCCGAGATCGCCGCCAGCCGCGCGGCGGTCCTGCTGGTCAGCCACGACCGCGCCTTCCTGGAGCGGGTGTCGGACCGCTGCTTCTGGCTGGAAGGCCGCAGGGTGCGGCGGCTGGACCGCGGCTTCGCCCACTTCGAGGCCTGGGCCGAGGGCATCGCCGCCGCGGAGGCCGAGGACGCCCGGCGCCTGCAGAAGCGGATCGAGCAGGCAGAGCACTGGATGCAGCGGGGTGTCACGGCCCGCCGGGCCCGCAACGAAGGCCGGCGACGCGCCCTCCTGGACCTGCGCGCCGCCCGGGCCGACCTGCTGCGCGAGGCTCGGGGCCAGATGAGCCTCGAGGCGGCCGCGAGCGAGGGCTCCGGCCAGCGGGTGATCGAGGTGCGCCGCATCTCCAAGGCCTGGGCCGGCCGGACCGTGATCCGCGACTTCTCCACCCGCATCCAGAGGGGCGATCGGGTGGCCGTGGTGGGGCCCAATGGGGCGGGCAAGACCACCCTGGTGCGGATGCTTGTGGGCCAACAGGCGCCGGATTCCGGGACCGTAAAGCTGGGGACCGGCCTGGAGGTCGCCTATCTCGACCAGACCCGGGCCGAGCTGAAGCCCGAGATGACCCTGCGCGAGGTCCTGGCCCCCCTCGGCGGCGACCAGATCCTGGTCCGCGGCAAGCCCTGGCACGTGACCGCCTACGCCAAGTCCTTCCTGTTCACCGACGCCCAGTTGCGCCAGCCGGTCCGGAGCTTGTCCGGCGGGGAGCGCAACCGCCTCCTCCTCGCCCGGGTGCTGGCCGCGCCGTCCAACCTGCTGGTGCTGGACGAGCCCACCAACGACCTCGACATGGACACCCTGGACCTCCTGGAAGAGGCCCTGGAGGACTATGCCGGCACCCTCCTCCTGGTCAGCCACGACCGGGACTTCATCGACCGACTGGCCACCTCGACCATCGCCCTGAATGGTCGCGGCGACATCGTCGAGACCCCCGGCGGGTGGAAGGACTTCGAGGGCCAGAACCCAGGCTTCCTGCTTCCGCCCGCGCGTCCGCCCGCCCCCGCCCGAAAGGCCGCCGCACCGCCGCCGTCGCCGACCCGCCCAGGCAAACTGTCCTACCGCGACCAGAGGCGGCTGGAGGCGGCGGAGGCCCTGGCCGCCAGCCTGCCGGCGGAGATCCAGGCGCTGGAGTTGCGTCTGTCGGATTCCGGGCTATACCGCCGCGATCCCAAGGCCTTCGAGCGCCTGACGGCCGAGCTGGACACCGCCAGGGCGCGCCTCGAGGCGGCGGAAACGGAGTGGCTGGAGCTCGAGGAGCTCAAGGCCAACCTCGCCTCCGGAGGATGATCTCCGCATTCCTGTGGATATCGTCCCACCGCTGAATTGCTTGGCGAAAGCGACTGCCTCCACCGGCTTTCCACAGGGCGCCCACAGCCTGTCCACGGGACCACCCCCTCCGGCCCCGGCCAGGGCCCTTGCCTACCCGCCGCTCCGGTGAGAGCGTGGGGACGTCGAGAGGCGACGCGCGGTGACGGAAGGGGCGACCCGGACGGAGCCGGGCGGAGGGTCCGGACCAGGGCGACAAACGGGGGCAACCCCGGGAGGGGTCCAGGAACGCGGTCCCGGGCGCGGTGGAACCGGCGGGGCGACCCGCAGGACCTCAGCCGACCCGCCTCAGGACTCAGATCTCCCAACGGATCTGAAAGAGGGCGGCGGACCGGGCGACCGGTGCGTCGCCCTCTTGCCGTTCCGGGCAGTCCCCGAAGGCCGCGTCAGCGGTTGCCTTCGTCCGAAAGGCGCCTAGTTTGCCTCCAAGGACCCGCTCCGGGAGGCCGCGCCATGAAGATCGTCAGGACTTTCGCCATCCTCGCCGCCGCAGCCCTGGCCTGGGCCTGCTCGCCGCAGAAGGACGTCGCGCCCTCTGGCGGGGAGGCCGGCGTGATCCGTTTCGCCACCGACTGGCGCGCCCAGGCCGAGCAGGGCGGCTTCTACCAGGCCCTGGCCACCGGCGAGTACGAGAAGCGCGGCCTCAAGGTCCAGATCATCCAGGGCGGTCCGGGCGTGAACGTCCCCCAGCTTCTGGCCGCAGGCGCGGTGGAGGCCGGCATGGGCTCCAACAGCTTCATCGCCCTGAACATGGCCAACCAGGGCGCGCCGGTGCGCGCCGTCGCCGCCATGATGCAGAAGGACCCCCAGGTCCTGATCGCCCATCCGGGCCGGGGGATCGAGAGGATCGAGGACCTGAAGGGCCGGCCCATCCTCCTGTCGGACGCCTCGGTCTCCGCCTTCTGGGTCTGGCTGAAGTCGAAGTACGGCTTCGAGGACGCCCAGATCCGCAAGTACACCTTCAACGCCGCCCCCTTCCTTGCGGACACGTCCGTGGCCCAGCAGGGCTACCTGACCAGCGAACCCTACACGATCGAGCAGACCGCCGGCCTGAAGCCCAAGGTCTTCCTGCTGGCGGACAACGGCTATCCCTCCTACGCGGCCATGATCCTCTTCCCGCAGTCCGCCATCGACAAGGACCCGGCAAGGGTGCGCGCCTTCGTCGAGGCCAGCGCGGCGGGCTGGAAGTCCTACCTGACCGGCGACCCGAAGCCCGGCGACGCCCTGATCCTCAAGGACAACCCGGAAATGACCCAGGACGTGCTCGACCAGGCCCGGGAGAAGATGCGCCAGTACGCCCTGGTCGAGGGTGGGGACGCCGCCTCCGGAGGCATAGGGGTCATGACCGAGGCGCGCTGGAGGGCCTTCGCCGAGATGGCTATCGCGCAGGGGGTCTATCCCAAGTCCCTGGACTATACGAAGGCCTACAGCCTCGGCTTTGCAGGCCCGGCGCCAAAATAGATGACCCCCGCCACCGTCGCCCTGGAGGACGTCGAGGTCGATTACCGCGGTCGCGGAAGGGCCCTCGGGCCCCTGTCCCTCCGCATCGGGGATGGCGAGATCGTCGCCCTCGTGGGACCTTCGGGCTGCGGCAAGTCGACGGCCCTGAGGCTGCTGGCCGGACTGGAGCCCGCCACCCGTGGGGTCGTGCAGCGCGCGCCGGGGCGTGGCGAGACCTCGGTGGTCTTCCAGGCCCCCACCCTCGCCCCCTGGATGAGCGCGGCGGCCAATGTCGCCCTCCCCCTGGAGCTTTCAGGGACCCCCAAGCCCGAGGCGCGCGCCCGCGCCCTTGAGGCCCTGGAGCGGGTCGGCCTGGGGGGCGCCGGCGCCTCGCGGCCGGCCCAGCTGTCGGGCGGCATGGCCATGCGCGCCTCCCTGGCCCGGGCCCTGGTGACCCAGCCCCGCCTCCTCATGCTGGACGAGCCCTTTGCGGCCCTGGACGAGATCACCCGGCGGACCCTCGCCGACGACGTCCTGGGCCTCTGGTCCCAGACCCGGCCGGCCATTGTCTTCGTCACCCACAATGTCGAGGAAGCGGCCTATTTGGCCGAGCGGATCGTGGTGCTGACCCGCGGTCCCGGCCGCATTGCCGGCGAGGTCCGGGTCGAGGCGCCCCTGCCCCGTCCGGCGGGCTTTCGCACATGGCCGGTCTTCACCGAGGCGGCGGAGGCGATCTCCGCCCTCCTGGCCAAGGGTGCGGAGGCCGCGCCGTGAACCGCCTGGCCGACGCCCTCGCCCCCCTCGGGCTGATGCTCCTGCTGCTGGGCGCCTGGGAGGCGGCCTGCCGCCTGACGGGCGTGCCCGCCTACTTCCTGCCTCCACCCTCGCAGGTGGCCGTCGCCGCCGCCACCGGCCTTCCAGTGCTGGTCCCGGCGGCCTGGAACACCCTGTCGGTGGCCCTCGTCGCCCTCGTCCTGGCCGCGGCAGGCGCCCTGCTCCTGGCGATCCTGGTGGGGCTCAGCCCCCTCCTGGAGCGCGCTGTCCGTCCCCTCGCCTCCGCCCTGCAGGTCACGCCCGTCGTGGCCGTCGCGCCCCTGATCCTGATCTGGGCCGGCATCGACCACCCCGAACGGGCGGTCATCGCCCTGGCCGTCCTGGTGGCCTTCTTTCCCATCTTCTCAGGCGCGGTGACGGGCCTGCGGTCCGCCGATCCCGACCTGGAGCGATTGTTCGACCTCTACGGCGCCGGGCGCCTGCAGCGCGTCCTGCGCCTGCGGCTACCGGCGGCGGTTCCCTTCCTGATGGAGGGGCTGAAGGTCGGCGCGGGCCTCGCCATCATCGGCGCGGTCGTGGCCGAGTTCGCCGCCGGATCCGGCGGCGTGCGCGGCCTCGCCTGGCAGATCCTGGACGCCGGGAACAAGCTGCAGACCGACCGGATGATCGCCGCCCTGGTGGTGCTGGCGGTGATGGGAGTGGCCGTTCACGCCGGCCTGGAGCGCCTGGAGCGCGCGGGCCTGAGATGGTGGCGCGGACGTTAAATGTTTGATTCTGCTCTCTGGTGATGCTGTTTTACCTTCAGGCTTGAAGGGTTCTTTATGGGCCAAGTCCTACATTTGGGCGCTGCAACGACTAAGATGGATATTCCCGCAGGCCCCAGGTATGCCCACTCGACTGCGCGACGGTCGCAGGGGAAGCCGCCGAGGCGTCCGCACGCTGAGCGACTGCGAACCCAGATGTCACTGAAGCCTGTCGCGAGCCCGCCCCACTTGGAACCGGGGTGACGCCTTTGGACCCAACGGATCATGCTACAGGATTTGCTTTCGCATGAGGGAAGTGCGTGCGACCCCGCCCTCCTCTGAGCCGCGCGTCATTTTCAGCACGACAGTAGATTGGGGCGCTTCACGTCTCCAGCTGCAGCTCGTGCTTTCGGATACTCCTCCACCTGATGCACTGCTCACGTCGGTGCGAGGTGTTGTCTTCCAAAGAGATAAAGTGGTGATGGTGACAGATCCCGATGGATCCTTCCATGTGATGCCCGGAGGACGCCGGGAGACTAGCGAGGATGAACAGCGGACCCTGCGTCGGGAAATTGCGGAGGAGACTGGATACTCGGTCGCAGCCGCGACCAGGATAGGCCATCTGGCGTTCGAACATCTCACGCCCTGTCCACCTGGCTATCCATATCCATATCCATCCTTCATCCAGTCGTTGTTCGTTGTAGAGGCTGGCGCCTTTCGGCGCGCCGCTATCGTCAGGGATGGGTGGGAGACGAGTTCCAGACTGATCAGCATCCAGGCGGCCCTCTCCAAAGTGCGGCCAGACCAACGGGTTCTTCTTCGGGCCGCGATTGATCGACGCACACCCTGCGCATGATCTGATGTTATGCGAGGCGGCAAAGCAGACGATATTCTTACACCAGCAGGGGACGCCTCTCTCCGCCGCTCGCAGGTCCCATCATTGACGTGGGAGCGGTCAAACCTCGTCGGTATCGACGAATTCGAGCAGATCGCCCGGCTGGCAATCAAGATGTTTGCAGATCGCAGCGAGTGTGGCGAAGCGGATGCCCTTTACGTGCCCTGACTTAAGCAGGGAAAGATTGGCCTCCGTGATGCCGACATAAGCCGCCAATTCGCGGGACCGCACCTTTCGCCGGGCCAGCATCACGTCGAGTCGCACGACAATAGGCATACGTCAGACGATCGAACGGTTGTCGCGGTCGATCCGCACCGCCTCGGCGATCAGCGCGGCGACGGCGAAGAAGGACAAGCAAATCACGAGGAGAAGGACATCAATCATCCTCAGGGTGATGGCCACTCCGTGCGGAACCAAACTCGTCAGCGATCCCAAGGTCGGCGCCGCGACGACGATGAACATCGATCCGCTCGCGAGCGCCGCAAAGCGATAGAACCCCGTCACGATCTTGCGGGTGAAGGGAAAGCCGCGTTCGAGCGCGCCGAGCACGCGTTCGAGCTGCAGCAGGGCGCCAAACAGGCCCAACGCCCCGACAAGCATCGCAGCGTCAACCCACGGGTTGCCGCCCGGACCTGCGCGGAGGACTTCGACGACGGGGTTGGGGGGCCTTAGCCACATCGCCAGATAGAGCGCGACAAGACTAATCCCCAGGACCTGCACGACGCGTCGAACCCGCCGCACAGTCGGCGCGCCGGACCATTGAGCCCTCTCCATCTTGACATTCCTTTATGTAAAACAATAAAAGTTTGTTGAATGGGACATTGCCTGCCGGTCGCGCCCTGCGTCAAGGGTCACGCCCAGGTACGAAAGAGAGGAGAGCATGATGCGTGAACTCATCGTCGCGGGAAGTCTGGTCCTGCTGGCGCTGGCCCCGTCAGGCGCGGTGAATGCCCAACCCGCACCTGCGGCGACCATGGCGCAGAGCGACTCGGCCGAGATCGGTGCGGTCATCAAGCGCTTTGACGCAGCGATCCGCGCGCAGGATCTTGAGGCGCTCAGGTCTGTCTTCCATGAGAACACGATCAGCTGGCGCGCGACTGGGCATCCCTCCTCCCGCGCATGGATCGAGAAAGCGACGAACACCCCTGTCGCCGCGCTCGAAGACCAGGGAGCTCACCAGCTCATCGGCGCCCCGGAGATGAAGGGCTCGGCGCTTGCCGAGCGGTTTGGTCCGCCGGTGATCGTCAGCGACGGCCAGCTGGCGACCGTTACCTTCCGCTACGCATTCACGGAGAACGGCCAGGTGTCCAACTGGGGCTCGGAAAGCTGGCAGATGATCAAGGGCGACAGCGGTTGGCGGATCGTGAACCTGCTCTTCTCGTACAATCTGCAGAACGTGGCGCCGATGCCGCTCGACCACCTGAAGTGAAGGCGGCTCCCCGACCCGCGCCTGAACACCTGCGAATGAACTCGGCGGGTCTAGCTTGTCCGACGCTCCTCTCCAGGCCCTGAGAGCTGGCTTGGGTTTCCACCGAACCGGAGAGGAGCACCCTGAACATCGAAGCGGGTCCCTAGGCGGAGCCACCGGCCCCATGAGCGCTTCGACATCGCTCGAAAGGGGCGACGCCTGAACGCCCCGCTCCTCGAAGTCGCCTGGCGCATAGCGTTTTCCAGGGTCGCCGGGCCTCGCCATCATCGGCGCGGTCGTGGCCGAGTTCGCCGCCGGATCCGGCGGCGTGCGCGGCCTCGCCTGGCAGATCCTCGACGCCGGGAACAAGCTGCAGACCGACCGGATGATCGCCGCCCTGGTGGTTCTGGCGGTGATGGGGGTGGCCGTGCACGCCGGCCTGGAGCGCCTGGAGCGGGCGGGCCTGCGTTGGTGGCGGGGGCGTTAGGCCCCGGTTAACAGCGCAATCGGTAGGGTGTACGGTCTGCGGGACAACCTCCCGTTGAAGACTGCAGAACCGCCCGCCGAGAGTACCCCGCGCATGAAGCAAAGCGCCGCACAGCTGATGGATCTGGCCCGGGAGAAGTCCGGGGAGCGCCGGCGTGAACTCATGCACCGGGTGGCGGACATGTATTTCCAGTTCAGCCCTCGGCCGGATGATCCCGAGCTGGGCTTGTTCGACGACGTCCTGAGCCAGTTGGCCCTGGAGATGGAAAGCAAGGTGCGGGCCGAGCTCGCCAACCGGATGGCCCTGGCGAGAAACCCGCCTGCGGGCCTGATCCGCTCCCTGGCCCTCGACGAGAAGATCGACGTGGCCAGTCCGATCCTGCAACTCTCGCGCGCCGTCACAGAGGCGGACCTGATCGAGGTGGCCAGGACCCGGAGCGAGGCTCACCTGAAGGCCATCTCCCGGAGGTCGAACCTCCCGTCGAGCGTCTCGGACCTGATCCTCGAACGGGCGGAAGAGAGCACTCTTGAGGTCCTGCTCGCCAATGCCTCCGCGAACCTCTCGCGGGAGGCCCATGAGCGCCTGGTGGACCGGGCGCTGGAACACCCCGCCCTTCAGGGCGCCGTCGTCCGCTACGCCAAGCTGCCGTTGGACCTGCTGAACGAAATGTACTTCGTGGTGGAGTCGCGCATGCGCAGCGCGATCCTCCAGCGAAACGCCCAGATCAAGCCGGAAGAACTCGATGATGTGCTCCGGCAGAGCCGCAGTCGGGTCGAAGCTCGAAAGAAGCCCCTTCCCGACGATTTCGCGAGAGCGCAGAAGACGGTCAAGGCGGCCGAGATCCGCGGCGTCATCAGCCCCGGCTCCCTCGTCGGCTTCCTTCGAAGCGGCGACACCACGGCCTACCTGATCGCGATCTCGCGCCTGGCCGGCGTGGAATTCGAGACCGCCCGCACCATCCATGAACGCAGGGAGCTGGACGCCCTGTCGATCATCTGCAAGGCGGCTGGCTTCGACCGGGCGATCTTCATCACCCTTTCGGTCCTGGTGCTCGGACGCGAAAACAATCCCATGGGACGCGCCCGTGAGTACGGCGAAATCTACGAGGCCCTCACCCGGGAGGTCGCGAAACGGACCGTGAGATTCTGGAACGGCCCGCGGCCCTGACCAGGCTCAGGCCTGGCGCCGCACCAGCCGGGCGTAGTCTTCCATCAGGCTGAGGGAGATGTTGCCCGGCTTGAAGACGTACTCGCCGATCTCGGCCACGGGCGTCACTTCTGCTGCGGAGCCCACGACGAAGCACTCCGAGAATCCGGACAGCTCTTCCGGCCGGATGTGACGCTCAATCACGTCAAAACCCTTGGCGCGCGCCAGGGCGATGACGGTCTGCCGGGTCAGGCCGTTCAGGAAGCAATCGGGCGTCGGGGTGATCAGCGCCCCATCCTGGACGAAGAAGACGTTGGAGCCCGTGCTCTCGGCCACATACCCGCGATAGTCGAGCATCATGGCGTCGGTGTAGCCGGCCTTCTCGGCGGCGTGCTTGGACAGGGTGCAGATCATGTACAGGCCCGTGGCCTTGGCGTGCACCGGTTCGGTTTCGGGCGACGGACGCTTGTACTTGGCCCAGCACAGGCGAATGCCCTTGGCCTTCTGCTCGGGAGAGAAGTAGGACGGCCAGTCCCAGACGGCCACGGCGACGTGGATCTGGGTGTTCTGGGCCGAGACCCCGATCATCTCGGAGCCCCGCCAGGCGATCGGCCGGATGTAGGCGTCTTCCAGCCCGTTACGGGCGCAAGCGTCCTTGCAGGCCTGGTCGATCTCGTCCACCGTGAACGGGATCTCGAAATCCAGGATTTCCGCCGACTTGAACAGCCGTTCGGTATGCTCGCGCAGCTTGAAGATCTCCCCGCCGTACATGCGTTCGCCTTCGAACACGGCGGAGGCGTAATGGAGGCCGTGCGTCAGTACGTGCACCTTCGCCTCGCGCCAGGGCGTAAACTGGCCGTCCAGCCAGATCCATCCGTCGCGGTCGTCAAAGGGAACGATTGACATTGGAAGTGGTTCTCCTTTTGCAGGCAGTCTCTTACAGCCCCGGGAAGGTCCGGCGTCAATGCCCTAACCCGCCCAAGCCCGGGAGCCCTGAGTTGTGAAGTCTCGGCCGCCCTCCCACGCGCGCCACCTCCTGGTGGTTGATGACGACGACCGGATCCGGGAACTGCTCAGGACCTTCCTGACCCGGTCCGGCTTCCGGGTCACCGCCGCTTCAGGGGCGGAGCCGGCCCGGCGGCTCATTGATGCGCTGGATTTCGACCTGGCCGTCCTGGACGTGATGATGCCCGGGGAGGACGGCCTGTCCCTTGTCGCCTGGCTGAGGAGCCGACCCGGCCTCGCGGGCAGGCTCCCCGTCCTGATGCTGACCGCCCGAAGTGAGCCGGGGGATCGGATAGAGGGCCTGCGACGCGGTGCGGACGACTATCTGGCCAAACCCTTTGAGCCCGAGGAGCTGGTCCTGCGGGTTGAGGCCATCCTCAGGCGGGCCGCGGAGGAGCCGGCGAACGGAGGATCGGGCCTGAGCCTGGGGCCTTGCGTGTTTGATCCGGGCCGGGGCGAACTGGTCCGCGACGGGCGTCCCGTCCGGCTTACCGAAGCGGAGGTCAGCCTGCTGCGGAGGCTCGCCCGGAGCCCGCATGAACCCGTCGAGCGCCGCGACCTCATCCAGGCTGATGTCGACCCCTCCGGCCGGGCGATCGACATCCAGGTCACCCGCCTGAGACGCAAGATCGAGACCGACCCGCGCTCCCCGCGCTACCTCCAGACGGTGCGTGGGATCGGCTACCTGCTGGCGCCCGACTGATGCGCCGCTTCGGTCCGGCCCCGGACGCCTGGCGGCGGCTGATCAAGCGCAGCCTGCCGACGACGCTCTACGGGCGAACCTTTCTGATCATCGTCCTGCCCGTCGCCCTCATGCAGCTGGCGGTAGCCTGGGTCTTCTTCGACGCCCACTGGCGGACGGTGACCATGAGGCTGTCGGAAGGCCTGGCCGGCGACATCGCCTGGGCCCTGGAAAGCTACGAGGATGATCCGACCCCTGCTGGCCTTGCGCGGACGGCGGGCCGCGCGGAGCGGTCCATGAGCCTGTCCATCGCCTTCCAGCCGGACCGGCCCCTGCCGGAAACCCGCCGCCGGAACGCCCTGGTGGCGGTGGACTCCGCGCTCCGGCAGGCCCTGTCGGCGCGGATCGACGCCCCCGTCTGGTTCGACACCACCCGCTACCCGGCCTATGTGGACATCCGCGTACAGGTCCGCGGTGGGGTCCTCAGGGTCCTGGCGCCCAAGGAGCGCGCCGTGGCCACCCAGGGCCTGATCTTCCTGAGCTGGATGGCGGCGGCGACCCTGATCCTCACAGGGGTCTCCCTTCTGTTCATCCGCAACCAGGTCCGGGCCATCGAGCGCCTCGCCCAGGCGGCGGACGACTTCGGTCGGGGCCGGGACGCCCCGGCGTTCAAGCCTCACGGCGCCCGCGAGGTGCGCCAGGCCGCCCAGGCCTTCCTGGCCATGAAGGCTCGTATCCAGCGGCAAATCGAGCAGAGGACGGCCCTGTTGGCCTCGGTCAGCCACGACCTGCGCACGCCCCTGACCCGGCTGCGCCTTGAACTCGCCCTTGCCGAACCCGGTCCGGCCACACAGGCCATGAAGCAGGACCTCATTGAGATGGAGCACATGATCGATGAGTACCTGGCCTTCGCCCGCGGGGAGGGGGGAGAGCAGGCGGTCGACCTGGACATCGCGGCTCTGGTCCGGGAAGCCGCCGAGGGCGCACGACGGACCGGCGCGAAGGTGGCGGTCGCGGCGCCCGCCGAGGTTCCATTCCGAGGCCGGCGCAGCGGCCTGAAGCGCGCCTTCGCCAACCTGATCGGCAATGCCGTCGTCCATGGCCAGGAGGTCGGGGTGGAGGTCGAGGTCACAGCTTCGGGGATCACCATCCGGGTCGACGACGATGGCCCGGGCATCCCCCCCGAACGCCGTGAAGAAGCCTTCCGGGCCTTCAACCGCCTCGATGAGTCCCGGAACCAGAACACCAAGGGAGTCGGGCTGGGCCTGGCCATCGCCCGGGACGCCGCCCGCAGCCACGGCGGGGACGTCCGGCTGGAGGACTCACCCCTCGGCGGCCTGCGCGCGGTCCTCAGGCTGCCAGGCGGCGGAAAATTGACCTAGGGGAAGAGCCGATGTTACCAAGATCCCACCAGACCGGAGCTCCCATGACCCCTTCCAGTATCGCAGTCTTCGCCAGCCTCGCCCTGGCTTTCTCCGCCAGCGCGGCCCTCGCCAGCGCCTCTCCGGTCGGCGTCTGGTACACTCAGGGCAAACAGGGGAAGGTCCGCATCGCCCCCTGCGGTGACAAGCTGTGCGGAGTCATCATCGCGGGCCGGGGCCAGGACGGAAAGCCGGCCTCCGAGGCGCGTGACGAGGCCAATCCGAACCCCGCCCTGCGAAACCGCCCGATCCTGGGGCTCCAGATCCTTCGGGACTTCAAGCCCACCGGACCAGGACGCTGGGGCGGCGGCAAGATCTATGACCCGAACACGGGAAGGACCTACGATTCAAAACTCAGCCTTTCGGGCGGAGGAGTGCTCAAGGTCGAAGGGTGCGTCACGGTCATCTGCCAGAGCCAGACCTGGACCCAGGCGGACTAACCTCCGAGTTCCCGCGAACGACGGGCCGCGGCGGCGACTGCAGCTTCCAGAAGCGGCCCAAGCCCGCCTTCGCCCATCAGGACCTCCAGCGCGGCCTCGGTCGTGCCCTTTGGCGAGGTGACCTGGCGCCGGAGTTCGGCTGGTTCCTCACCGGTGGCGTCCAGCAGGGCTGCAGCGCCGATCATGGTGGCCCTGGCAAGGTTCCGGGCCGCGTCGTCCGGCAGCCCCGCGGCGACGCCGGCGGCCTCTAAGGCCTCCACGAAGGCGTAGAAGTAGGCCGGGGCCGAGCCGGAGACGCCGGTGGCGGCGTGGAGCAGGTCCTCCTCCGCCAGGGCGACCACCGTCGCGACAGGTCGGAACAGGTCGGCGGCGCGGCGGGCCGCCTCCGGGTCTTCGGCGAAGAGGCTGGCCACGCCCCTTCCCACCGCAACGGCCGTAGTGGGCATGACCCTGGCGACCCTCCGGCCTCCGAAGGCCGCGGAGATATCCGAGGCCCGGACTCCCGCAGCGACAGAGACGATCACGGCGTCGGGCGCCAGCTTGTGCGAGACCGTCGCGGCGACCTCGCGCCAGACCTGCGGCTTGACGGACAGGACGACTGTTCCTGCGCGGGCCAGCTCGGCAGGACCCGGCGACAGAACGGCCCCCACCCGGCCTGCAGAGAGGGCCGCCTCGGAGGGCGCCGGATCGAGAATGAGGAGATCAGGCCCGGCCGGTCCGCCAAATCGGCTCCAGCCATCGA
Source organism: Caulobacteraceae bacterium (assembly GCA_947456005.1). Taxonomy (GTDB): domain Bacteria; phylum Pseudomonadota; class Alphaproteobacteria; order Caulobacterales; family Caulobacteraceae; genus Phenylobacterium. The sequence continues at coordinate 1,814 of CANGRP010000024.1, read as the reverse complement.
TCAGGGCGCCGCCCAGGCGCCCGGCGCCCAGGATCAGAACAGGGGTCATTCTCGTCTCCGGTCCCGCCTCGCGGCGGCTTCAGGCCGCGCCTACGGTCTCGAACATGCAGGCGGTGAGGGCCTCAGACGGGGATTTGCCACATCGGATGAGAAAGTCGAAGGCCGGGAAGAAGCGCTCCGCCGCCTCCATGGCTACGTCGATCATCCCGGCGGTCTGACCCAGGCCCGGATACTCGCCCGGCAGCAGGGGGGTTCCAAAGCGGAAGAGGATCTCGCCATCGTCCCGCATCTCGAACAGGCCCAATGAGGCCCGGGCGTTGACCCCCGCCAGGAGTTCGAACACCTGCCCCCGGAGCGCCTGGGGCGCGCACATGTCGAGGGAGAGGCTGACCTGGAGGCAGTCCACGTCAGGCCGCCAGGTGAAGCAGAGGCCGAAGTCCCTCCAGCCGCCGGACAGGGTGAAGGCCACGTCTCCGCGCTCCGTCCTGTCAAACTGCAGGTTCTCGGCCTCGAGGACATGCTCGACCACGTCGAGCGGGTCCTGGCTGAACAGGGCCTCGTCCTCGGACAGGAGAGAATCCATGGGGCGGAAAGCCTCCTCGCTGAGCTCGAATCGTCGATCTCTCAGGGGCAGGCTAATCCGGATCGGGAGATTCCCTACAGCGGGATTCACCGTTTACGAGGCGTGAATGGCCCCGGACCTGTGGATCATTTCGCCGCAGGCTTTCGGCGAGGGGCGGCCGGGGCGGCGGCGCGCAGGGCGGCGACCTCCTCCCGCAGGGCGGCGACCTCGGCCCGGAGGGCATCCAGCTCATCCCGGCGGACCAGGTCCAGCTCGGCCACCCAGCGGTCGGCCTGGGCGCGGAAGGCGGTCTTGGCCTCCTCGCCGGCGCTTTGCGCAAGGCCCATGGCGGCGTTGGTCAGCCGGGCCATCTCATCAAGGAAGGGGTTCTGTGTCTGCATGGCCTGAATATGGGCCCATCAGTGGTGAAAGCGAAGGGGTTCTCGGCTAGACCGGGGGTCCGTAGACACACGGAGATACGCCTTGGCCCTGCCCTTCCCGCAGATTGACCCCGTCCTGATCCAGATCGGGCCCCTGGCGATCCGGTGGTACGCCCTGGCCTACATCTTCGGCATCCTCGTCGCCTGGCGCTACGCAGGGTCGATCCTCTCCCGTCCCGCCCTGTGGGGGAACCGGGCGCCGCCTGTGGATAAGCCAGGCCTTGAGGACCTCGTCCTGTGGATCACCCTGGGGATCATCGTGGGAGGACGGCTGGGACATGTCCTCTTCTATACGCCGGGGATTCTGCTGGCCGATCCGCTGGAGGTCTTGAAGGTCTGGAACGGCGGCATGAGCTTCCACGGCGGCTGCCTGGGCGTGCTGGTCGCGGTCGCCATCTTCGTGCGTCGCCGGGCCCTGGACCTCTTCTCCCTCGGCGACCTGGTGTGCGCCGTGGTTCCCATCGGGCTCTTCCTCGGGCGGATCGCCAACTTCATCAACGGCGAGCTCTGGGGACGCCCCACCGACCTGCCCTGGGCCATGGTCTTTCCCGCCGCGGGTCCCGAGCCCCGGCATCCGAGCCAGCTCTACGAAGCCGCCCTTGAGGGCGTTGTCCTGTTCCTGATCCTGCGCTGGGCGACCCACAGGGCGGGCCTCCTGTCGCGACCCGGGGTGGTCGCCGGCCTCTTCTTCGCCGGCTACGGCCTGGCCCGGATCCTGGTCGAGACGGTCCGCGAGCCCGACTTCTACATGCCAGCCTTTCCCCTCGGGCTGACCATGGGCATGATCCTCAGCCTGCCCATGGTGCTGTTTG
>CANGRP010000023.1 GCA_947456005.1 Caulobacteraceae bacterium | reverse complement strand
TGGTCTTTCCCACAAGGTCGCCCAGGCCGGCGTTGTTGAGGATGGAGTAGCTCATCCGATCGAAGACGGCGTCGCCCACCCGGGCCACCACCGGAACCCCCATCCAGAGGGACTCACACGTGGTGGTGCCGCCGGTCTGTGGGAAGCTGTCGAGAGAGATGTCCATCTGGTTGTAGAAGGGCAGGTGCCGGCCGCGCACGGTCTCGAAGATCACGCGATCGGCCGACACGCCCTGGCTCTCGAACACCGCCCGGATGTTGGTGGTGAAGGTCGGGGTGGTCCCCTCCGGCCGGACGAACATGAACTTCGAGCCTGGTGTCCCGGCCACCGCCCGCGCCCAGGCGGTGACAGTCTCGCGAGTGTACTTGTAAGGGTTGTTGGCCGTGCCGAAGGTGACGTAGCCGTTGCGCTCCACCGGGGCGACGGGGTCCACCGCCGGCTGCTCGCGGAAGGCGCGCTCGCCCATGGCGTACCAGGTGTGGGCCAGGAGCAGGGGCTTCTCGATCACCAGCCGGGGATCCGGCGGGTTCATCCAGGGGTCGAGGACCAGGTAGTCGATGGTCTCCGGGCCCGCGGAGTGGGGATAGCCCACCCAGCTGGCCTGCCGGGGCGCGGGCCGGTAGGACATGACCGAGAGCTTGTTCATGTGGGTCGTGGCGCCCAGCTCGAACAGCATGTCGAGGTTGTCGTCAGCGATCAGCTGGGCCGCCTCGCGGTCGGTGATGTCCTTCTGCCAGCGGAATCCGTCGACCCACTGGGTGATCTGCTGCTGGGTCGCATCCGCCTCGCCCTGGTACCAGGAGTAGCAGAAGACCTCGAACCGGCTGCGGTCGTAATGCTCGAACAGGGGCAGGGCGAAGTAGGCCACAGGGTGGCCCCGCAGGTCCGAGGACATGTAGCCCACGCGGATCTTGCCGCCGGGCGCCCGCGGCGCGGGATGCGTGATGGGCCGCCGGGCGGCGGCGGCGTCAGCCAGCCGGCCCCAGATCCGGTGCTGCTCGACCAGCTCCAGGCGGTCTTCCGCCGTCCTGACGCGGGCCAGGTGGGCCATCAGGGCGGTATGGCGGCCAGCCTCGGCCCAGGTGCGGCCGACCTTGGCGAAGGTGCCCAGGGATTCCAGCCGGTCGTAGTCGGCCACGCGGACCAGCAACTCGTAGATGACCTTGAGGTTGCCCGGGGTCAGCTCGGCCTTGTCGAGCACCTCGACCATGGTGCGGTAGGCGGACTCGAGGTTGCCGCCCTCGTCGCCGGTCCGGTCGCGCCCCAGGCTCTCGGCGTAGGTGATCCGGTAGTCGACATTGTCCGGGGCCAGTTCGATGGCCCGGCGGAAGTGCTCGTTGGCCCGGGGTCTGTCGTAGTCCGTCAGGGCGCCCCCCAGCTGGAAGTGAAGCCAGGCCGCGTCCGGCGTGAGCTTCAGCATTTCCAGCATCTGCTGCTCGGCCTCTCGCATCCGCCCCGAGCGGCGGAGCATGGACAGACGCGCCTCCTGCAGGCGGGCGTCGCCCGGACAGGCCTTGAGGCCGCGGTCCAGGGCCTCCAGTCCCTCCACGGGGCCGCGAGAGTCAGAGCTGGCGGCGGAAAGGTCCAGCCAGGCGTCCACCATATCGGCCTTCAGCCGGGTGGCGAGGTTGAGTCGTTGCAGGGCCTTGTCGAAGTCCTTGGCGAACCAGTGGGCCCGTCCGAGCTGCCGCTGGAGTTCGGCGTTGGAGGGCCCGGTCCGCACGAGCTGCGAGAAGACCTTGATGGCGCGGGGGTCCCGGGCGTCATTGAAGACGTTGCCGAGGTTCTGCTGGATGGCGTCGCTGCGCGGGTTCATCCGGGCCGCCTTCTCAAGGGCGTCGACGGCTTCGGGGTAGCGCTTGAGGCGGCGCAGGGCGACGCCGAGGATGTTCCAAAGCTCCGGATCACGGGGATGTCGCTCCACCGAGCGCCGTCCTACCGTCTCGGCCAGGGCGTAGTCGCGGTCGCGGATCAGGATGGCGCCCAGGTTGCGGTACACTGCGGCCGGGGCGTCCGGGTTCGCCTCCAGCTGCTCGGCCGTCAGGCGCTTTCCCTCGTCGCGCCGTCCGGCCTGGAACGCGGCTTCGGCTTCGGCGAATCGGTTGAGGGACATGGGGGCTCCGGGGAGGTCCTCGCCGACATGGACGGCGGAGGCGCAATCTAGGGCCTGGCGCTCGCCGGGACAATCGCCGGGGCGATGGCGAACACGAGTTGACCGGCTATCGGAGGCCCGACCGGCGATATCCCGCCCCTGTCATCAAACTGTCGTGCAAATGTCATACTCGCCGGGCCTCAATGGCGCCTTGGCCGACCGGAAGCCTGACTTGCCCCAACCTGAAACCCGCGCGGAGCCTGCCGGCGCCGCCCTCGCCCTCGGCATAGCGGCGGCTCTGATGGCCGTTGCGGGGGTGTGGGCCTGGGCCGGCCGGGGGGCGACCGAGATCGCCGCCCTTCTGCTGGCCGGGGCGGCTGCAGCGGCGATTGTGGCGCGGCGGTTCCGGCCCGCCGGAATCCGGCCTTCGACGGAGGCCGCCGAACAGAGGGTGCGCGAGGCCGTCGAGCGGGTCGAGACCCGCTTCACCGCCCTCCTGGACGCCGCGCCCGACCCCCTCCTTGTCGTGACCGCCCGGGAGCCCGATGACCTGAGCAGCCTGAGGATCGAGCGGGCGAACGCCGCGGCCCGAAGCCTGTTCCGCATCTCCGCCCCGCCCATGCTCCTGGTCTCGGTGCTGCGCGATCCCGAGGTGCTCTCCGCCGTCGACGAGGCGCTGTTCGGAGGCGTCGAGGCCCGGTGCGGTTTCACCTCCGGCGCCTCCCAGGAGCGTAGCTTCCAGACCCTGGTCCGCCCCCTGGCCACGGAGGAGGATCAGCTGCGCCGCGCCGTGCTCCTGTTCCGGGATGAGACCGACTTGCGCAGGGCCGAGCGGACCCGGGCGGACTTCCTCGCCAACGCCAGTCACGAACTGCGGACGCCCCTGGCCTCCCTCTCTGGATTCATCGAGACCCTGAAGGGACATGCCCGGGATGACCGGCAGGCCCAGGATCGCTTCCTCGGGATCATGCAGAACCAGGCCGACCGGATGGGCCGGCTGATTGACGACCTCCTCTCCCTCAGCCGGATCGAGCTGAACGAGCATGTGGCGCCCCAGGGCGAGACCGACCTTGTCCTGGCGGCCGCCGACGTGGTGGACGCCCTGGGCCCACAGGCCGCGCGCCGGGGGGTCAGAATCGAGACGGACCTCCCCGCCGCGGGCTCGGTCATGGTCCGGGGCGACCGTGACCAGCTGGTGCAGGTGATCCAGAACCTGACCGACAACGCCGTGAAGTATGCGCCCGCCGAAGGTCGGGTTCAGCTGGTGGTCCGCTCCAATGTGGGGCGGGAGGCGACCCAGGCGGCGATTCTTCAGGACTCCGCCCGCCTGACCCTGGTGGCTCCCGACGCCCCCGGCGCCCGGTACGCCATGATCCAGGTCCAGGACGAGGGGCCGGGCCTTGTCCGTGAGCATCTGCCCCGCCTTGCGGAACGGTTCTATCGCGTCGAGGGGCAGAAGAGCGGTGAGCGTCCGGGGACCGGGCTTGGGCTCTCGATCGTCAAGCACATCGTCAACCGCCACCAGGGCGTGTTGACCGTGGAGAGCGCTCCCGGCCGCGGGACGGTTTTCACGGTCCTTGTGCCGGAGAGACTCCACGTAACGGAAGTGTCGCATTAATGACCTACGGCATGAAGAGCCGCGTCCGCTCCAGGGCCTTCCCCGAAGGCTTCGGGGGGTCTTGCGCCGGGCCCGGAGGGAGCCGGAAGTGATCCAAAGATGCTGACCCTTGTCGCCCTTCTGGTCCTGATGGCCTTCTCCGGCGCCGTCTTCTGGGCGGGTCGCCGACGCGCGGGTGCGATCGCCCGGGGGTCGAGCACCCCGATCAACTCCCGTCCGGGACACCATGGCGCCTACGCCGCTGTGTGGACCGCCGCCCCCGCCGCCCTGGTCCTGATCCTGGTGGGTTTCCTCGGCGACCGGGTGGAGGAGTCCCTGGTGGAGTCTCGCCTGCCGGCCGTCGTGCGGGCGATGGAGGCGGCCGAGCGGCAGGTCTTCCTGGACGACGCCATCTCCGTCGCGCGGGGTCAGGCGCGAAGCGAAACGCCCTACGCCCCGGAGGTGCAGGCCGCCCTGGAGGTCGTCGCCGCCGAGGCGAGGGCGCTGGAGTTCCGGCTGCACCTCTTCAGTCTGGCCGCCGCCGCCGTCCTGGCCCTGGCCGGGGCCAGCTGGGGATTGACCCGGATCCAGGCCGCGTTCCGCGCCCGGGAGGGCGTCGAGCGCTGGGTGAAGGGACTGTTGCTGGCGTGCTCAGTCACAGCGGTCTTCACGACCGTCGGGATCGTCGCCTCCCTGGTCTGGGAGAGCTGGCGCTTCTTCCAGGCCGTGCCGCTTCAGGCCTTCCTCTTCGGCCTCGAGTGGGATCCGCAGAGCGCCATGTATGCCGACCAGGTCGTTTCGGAAGGCGCCTTCGGGGCCATTCCCCTGTTCGCCGGCACCTTCCTGATCATGCTGATCTCCATGACGGTGGCCGCTCCCGTGGGCCTGTTCGCCGCCATCTATCTTTCGGAGTACGCCTCCCCCCGCACCCGTAGCGTGGTCAAGCCGCTTCTGGAGGTGCTCGCCGGGGTGCCGACCGTGGTCTACGGGTTTTTCGCCGCCCTGACCGTGGGGCCCCTGTTCCGGGCCGGATTCAACGCCATCGGCGCCGAGCTGGTCGGTGGCCCGTTCAACGATCTGGGGCTCTACCTGGGCGAGGTCCAGAACCAGATGGCCCTGGTCGCCGGTGCGGTCATGGGGGTGATGCTGATCCCCTTCGTCTCCTCCCTGTCGGACGACATCATCAATGCTGTTCCCCAGTCCCTGCGGGACGGCAGCCTGGCGATGGGGGCCACCCGGTCCGAGACGATCAAGAAGGTGGTCCTGCCCGCAGCCCTGCCGGGGGTCATGGCCGCCATGCTCCTGGCGGTCTCCCGGGCGGTGGGTGAGACGATGATCGTCACGATGGCTGCAGGTCTGCAGGCCCGGACGACCCTCAATCCTCTGGAGACGGTCACCACGGTGACAGTCCAGATCGTCACCCTGCTGACCGGCGACCAGGAGTTCGACAGCCCGCGGACGCTCTCGGCCTTCGGCCTCGGGCTGACCCTCTTTGTGGTCACCCTGATGCTGAACGTGGTCGCCCTGCGGATCGTACAGAAATATCGGGAACAGTATGACTGAGATCCGGCCCTCATCGGACGACCTGAGGGCCGCCGTGGCCCGGCGACTGAAGGCGCGAAACGCAGCCGAGCGCAGGTTCCAGCTGTATGGCCGGATCGCGATCGCCATCGCCCTCGGCTTTCTCCTGCTGCTGTTGGGCCGCATCGTCCAGCAGGGCTGGTCGACTTTCATCGACTATCGCCTGACGACCCAGGTCTATGTGGACCCGGCGCGGATCGATCCCGCCGATCCCGGCGGCGCCAACTATGACCTTATGATCGCTGAACAGCTGCTCAAGAGGATCGGCGTGGCCGACGACGAGTACGGCTCGCGCAGCGACGCCATGAGGGACCTGTTGTCCGGGGATCTTGGCTTCCAGGTCCTGGACAGGGTCAAGGCGGACCCCTCCGTTATCGGCAAGACCGTGACCCTCTCGGCGCCCCTCAAGGCGGACGCCGGTCTCTACTTCAAGGGTCAGATCACCCGTGACACACCGGAGGATGAGCGTCCGCTGACAAGCGAGCAACTGGACTGGCTGGACAAGCTGGAGGCCGGCGGCCAGGTCAAGTCCGAGTTCAACACAACCTTCCTGACCCGTTCGGACTCCACTGAACCCGAACAGGCCGGCGTTCTGGGGGCCGTGGTGGGATCGGCCCTCATGCTGCTGCTGACCGCCGCCCTCGCCATTCCCATCGGGGTGCTGGCCGCCACCTACCTCGAGGAGTTTGCTCCGAAGAACCGGTGGACCGACATGGTCGAGGTCAACATCAACAACCTCGCGGCGGTGCCCTCCATCGTCTACGGCCTGCTGGGGCTGGCGGTGTTCATCAACTGGATGAACGTGCCCAGATCCTCGCCCCTGGTCGGCGGGCTGGTCCTGGCCCTGATGTCCCTGCCGACGGTGATCATCGCCACTCGGTCCGCGCTGAGGGCGGTTCCCCCGTCGATCCGCGAGGCCGCCCTGGCCCTCGGCGCCTCAAAGACCCAGACTGTTTTCCACCACGTCCTTCCCCTGGCCCTTCCAGGCGTGATGACCGGCGCCATCCTGTCCCTCGCCCACGCCCTGGGCGAGACCGCACCGCTGCTGATGGTGGGCATGGTCTCCTTCGTACCGGGCGTCCCGGACGCCCTGACCTCGGCCAGCACAGTCCTGCCGGTCCAGATCTTCATCTGGGAGAATGCGTCCGAGCGCGCCTTCCAGGAGCGCACGGCCGCCGCCATCATGGTGCTGCTGGCCTTCATGATCATTATGAACCTCGCCGCCGTCCTCCTGAGGCGCCGGTTCGAACGCCGCTGGTGACAAGATGACAGACGCCCAGGTCTCGCCCCCCCGACTGAACGCCGCCGCCGCCGCCGCCCCGGCCGAGGGTGCGCCGCGAATCTCGGCCAGCGCCGTGAATGTCTTCTATGGAGACAAGCAGGCCCTCTTCGATATTGAACTGGACGTGCCCGACCGGGCGGTCACCGCCCTCATCGGCCCATCAGGCTGTGGCAAGTCCACCTTCCTGCGGTGCATCAACCGCATGAACGACACCATCCCGGGCGCCCGGGTCGAGGGTCGCATCCTCCTGGATGGGGAGGACGTCAATGACCGCAGCCTCGATCCGGTGCTGCTGCGGGCGCGTGTGGGAATGGTGTTCCAGAAGCCCAACCCCTTTCCGAAGAGCATCTTCGAGAACGTCGCCTACGGGCCGAAGATTCATGGGATCGCGACGTCCCGATCAGAGCTTGAGGGCGTGGTCGAGCAGGCCCTGAAGCGGGCCGGGCTCTGGAAGGAGGTCTCTGACCGCCTGGACCAGCCGGGCACAGGCCTGTCCGGCGGCCAGCAGCAGCGCCTGGTGATCGCCCGCGCCATCGCCATCAATCCCGAGGTGATCCTGATGGACGAGCCCTGCTCGGCCCTGGACCCCATCGCCACGGCGCGGATCGAGGAGCTGATCGATGAGCTCCGCGCCCAGTACTGCATCATCATCGTCACCCACTCGATGGCCCAGGCCGCGCGGGTCTCGCAGCGGACGGCCTTCTTCCACATGGGCCGGCTGGTCGAGGCCGGACCGACGGGCGACATCTTCACCCGTCCCGGGGACTCGCGGACCCAGGACTACATCACCGGTCGGTTCGGCTGAGGGCGATCCCATGAACGAGCACATCGTCAAGTCCTACGAGGACGAGCTGAACGCCCTGGGGGCCGCTTGCGCGCGCCTCGGGGGCCTTGCCGAGGCCCAGCTGGGGGACGCCGTGGACGCCGTCGTCCGGCGCGACCCGGCCCTGGCCACAAAGGTCCTCCAGCAGGACGACCGGCTGGACGAGATCGAGGCCGACATCGAGCAGAAGGCCATCCGGCTGATCGCCCTGCGCCAGCCCATGGCCAACGACCTTCGCAAGACCATGGCCGCGATGAAGATCGCCTCCAACCTCGAGCGGTGCGGCGACCTCGCCAAGAACATCGCCAAGCGCACCCTGGTCCTGTCGGAGATCGAGCCCATGCCGACCTTGAACCGCTCCATTGAGCGGATGGGGCGCCTGGTGGAGACCCGGCTGAAGGAGGTGCTGGACGCCTACATTTCCAACGACCCCGAGCGGGCGATGGAGGTCTGGCGGCGCGACGAGGAGGTCGACGCGCACTACAACAGCCTGTTCCGGGAGCTGCTGACCTACATGATGGGGGATCCCCGGACCATCACCGCCTGCGCCCACCTCCTGTTCGTGGCCAAGAACCTTGAGCGCATCGGCGACCACGCCACCAACATCGCCGAGATCGTTCACTACGAGATCACCGGCGAGCAGGTCAGCCCCGCGGACCGTCCGCGGGCTGACGACCTGAGGGTGTAATCCCATGTCCATGAATCCCCGGATCCTGGTCGTTGAGGACGACGACGCCCTCGGCACCCTGTTGCGCTACAACCTCGAGAGAGAGGGCTATGCGGTCGCCGTGGCCACGGATGGCGAGGAGGCCTTGATCCAGACCGAGGAGCATCTTCCCGACCTCGTGGTGCTGGACTGGATGCTTCCCAAGGTCTCTGGGATCGAGGTCTGTCGCCGCCTTCGCCAGCGACCGCAAAGCCGTAACGTCCCCATCATCATGCTGACCGCCCGGGGCGAGGAGAGCGACCGCATCCGCGGGCTCGACACCGGCGCCGACGACTATGTGGTCAAGCCCTTCGCCGTGACCGAGTTGGCGGCGCGCATACGTGCGGTCCTCCGCCGGCTGAGACCCGGGCTCGCTGAGGACACTGTGGTCCGGGGCCCCCTGGCGCTGGACCGCTCCGCCCACCGGGTCACCCGGGATGGCGAGGAAGTCCACCTGGGACCGACCGAGTTCCGACTTCTGGACTTCTTCATGCAGAACCCGGGCCGGGTCTTCAGCCGGGAACAGCTCCTGGACGCGGTCTGGGGGTCGGACGTCTACGTCGAGGCGCGGACCGTCGACGTCCACATCGGCAGGTTGCGCAAGGCCCTGTCCCGCGGTGCGCCCGGCTTTGATCCCATCCGCACCGTCCGGTCGGCGGGTTACGCCCTGGAGGTCGACCGTCGGAAGGTCGGGGCCGATTGACCTAGCGGCCTTGCCGCGCGAAAGGCGGGCCATGAACATCCTTCTCGTCGGATCGGGCGGGCGCGAGCACGCCCTGGCCTGGAAGATCTCCGCCTCCCCCCTGACCCGTCGCCTCGTCATGGCCCCCGGCAATCCCGGCATGGCGGCCCTGGGTGAGCTTGTCCCGGTGAAGCCCACTGAAGTCGCCCAGCTGGTCGCCCTGGCGCAGGAGATCGCCGCCGACCTGGTGGTGATCGGCCCCGAGGCTTCAGTGGAGGCGGGCCTGGCCGACGCCCTCGCCGACGCGGGAGTCCCCTGCTTCGGCCCCGTCGCCGCCGCCGGCCAGCTGGAAAGCTCAAAGGCCTTCACCAAGGCCTTCTGTGACCGGCACGGCCTGCCCACCGCGTCCTGGGTGGTGTGCGAGGACGCCGCCTCTGCGCGGGCTGCGCTGGACCGGTTCTCGCCTCCCTACGTCGTCAAGGCCGACGGTCTCGCCGCCGGAAAGGGCGTCACCGTGGCCCCCGACCGGGCGACGGCGGAGGCGGCGATCGACGACGCCCTGGGGGGGCGGTTTGGCGCCGCGGGCGCCCGGGTGGTCATTGAGGCGTTCCTGGAGGGCGAGATCGGCTCGCTCTTCGTGCTATCGGACGGCCAGACGGTCCGGTTCTTCGGTGCGGCGCAGGACCACAAGCGGGCCTTCGACGGCGAACGCGGCCCGAACACCGGCGGGATGGGAACCTACTCCCCGGCGCCGGTCTTCACTGAGACTCTGGTCGACCAGGTGATGACGAGGCTGGCCATTCCCGCCATGAAGGGAATCGCCGCCGAGGGCGCGCCCTACCGGGGCGCCCTGTTCGTCGAGCTGATGGCCACCGCGGACGGCCCGCGGCTGGTGGAGTTCAACGCCAGGTTCGGGGATCCGGAGTGCCAGGTGCTCATGCTCCGGCTGCAGAGCGACCTGGTCCCCTACCTCGTCGCCTGCGCAAACGGAACCCTCGCCGATCTCCCAGCCCCGGAGTGGCGGGACGAGGTGGCGATCTGCGTGGTGATGGCGGCGGAGGGATATCCAGACGCCCCGCGCACCGGGTCGGTCATCCTGGGCGCCGAGCAGGACTTCGGGCCGGACGTGGCGGTCTTCCACGCCGGCACCACCCGGGACGCCGACGGGGTTCTGAGGGCTGCAGGCGGCCGGGTGTTGAACATCTGCGCCCGGGGGGCGGACCTCGAGACGGCGCGCGCGCGCGCCTACGCCGCCATTGCCCGGATCGACTGGCCTGAGAGCTTCCATCGCACCGACATTGGCTGGCGCGCCCTGGCCCCTCGGCCTTGAAGATCAGCCAATGAAGTCCGTCTGCGCCAGTGTCACCAGGCCCGTGAGCTCCACCACCGTGTCGATCGCATTGTCGCCATCGGTGTCAGCGAAGACGTAGGTCAGGCTGGCGGCTGTGTCGCGCACGGCCACGACATCATCCGTCCCCGCCGAGATCAGGGCCAACGCCGCCGACTGCGCCGCCGTGAAGGAGGTCGCGTTGGCGGCGGCGCTGAAGCCAGCCGGTCCGGTCCCGCTGTTCACCGCGCCGAGTCCAAAGGAGATCTTGTCGGTTCCCGCGATGAAGTCGCTGATCACATCCCGGGCGATGGCGGTCGAAGCGCCTGCTGTGAAGAGGAAGACGTCAGCCGCCAGGCCGCCGCTGAGCTGGTCCTGCCCGGCCCCGCCCGAAAGGGTCTCTGCGCCGGCGCCGCCCGCCAGGGTATCGGCGCCGTCATCGCCCGAGAGGCTGGAGGCGCCCGCCCCGCCGGAGAGGCTGTCGCCATCGCCGCCGCCGGTCAGGGTGTCCGATCCCCCGCCGCTGGAGATGATATCGGAGCCGATCCCGCCAAAGAGGATCTCCGCCCCTGCGCCGCCCGCCAGGGTGTCGCCGCCGGCGTCTCCGGACAGGGTGGATGCGCCCGTGCCCCCGGTCAGGCTGTCGGCGTCCTCGCCCCCGAGGAGGCTGTCCGATCCGCCGCCGGAGGACATGACATCCGCGCCGGCGTCGCCCGAGACCGTCTCTGCGCCCGTACCGCTCGCCAGGGTGTCGGCTCCGGCGTCGCCTGACAGGCTGGCGCCGCCGGCGCCCCCCACAAGGCTGTCGCCGTCGGCCCCCCCGGTGAGGGTGTCCGTCCCCCCCACGGCGGACGCCGTGTCCGCGCCGGACCCTCCGATGAAGTAATCCGCCCCGGAGCTGCCCAGGAGGCTGTCATTTCCCGCCCCGCCATCCGAAAGGACCGAGGAGCCCCCCGCCGATCCTGTCAGGTTGAAGGCGTCGTCGCCGGCGCCGCCGATCAGCGTGGCTACGCCGGAAAGGATCATGGCCTGGGAGAGGGTGTCATTGCCCGTCCCCCCGTCCAGTGAGTCCGCACCGCCTCCGCCCGAAAGGCTGTCATTGCCATCTTCAGCAAGCAGGGTGTCCGCGCCGCTCCCGCCCGCGAGGGTGTCCGAATCCGCGCCTCCCAGGACGCTGTTGTCCCCGCCGCCGGCGAGCAGGCTGTCCGCCCCTGTCTCGCCCGTCACCGTGTCGCTCCCGCTGCCGGCCGACAGGGTGTCCGCTCCCTCGCCCAGGGAGATGAGATTGGCGCCGCCGGTGTCGCTGACGCTGTCATTGCCGTCGCCCCCGAGAATCCGGTCCGACCCGGCTCCGGCGCTCACCTGGTCCGCGCCGCTCCCCGCGTCGAGGGTGTCCGCTCCTCCGCCACCCGAGAGGGAGTCGGCCCCATCGGCCCCCGCCAGGGAGTCCGCGCCCGTACCGGCGCCGACCGAATCGTCGCCAAGGTCTCCCGTGACGTAGTTGGACCCGTCGCCGGCGGCGAGGGTGTCGTTTCCTTGGCCCCCGAGCAGGGTGTCATTCCCCCCGAGGGATGTGATGGCGTCATTGCCCAGGTTCCCGTGGACGTAGTTGACGCCGGCGTCTGCATTGACGCTGTCGTTCCCCTGGCCGCCGAGCAGGGAGTCCGCCCCTGTGCCTCCGACCAGGGTGTCATCGCCCTGGTTGCCGTTGGCGATGTCCGGCCCGCCGCCGCCGGTGATCAGGTCGTTGCCTGCGCCGCCCAGAAGCTGCTCTGCGCCTGTTCCCCCAAGGAGGGTGTCGTCGCCCAGGTCCCCGGAGAGATAGTCGCCGCCGCCGGCGCCGGACAGGCTGTCATTGCCCTGACCGCCGAGGAGGATATCGGCGCCGGTCCCGCCGAGGATGGTGTCATTGCCCAGATTGCCGTGCCCGTAGTTGTTGCCATCGCCCAGGGCGAGGGTGTCGTCCCCCTGGCCGCCCAGCAGGGTGTCCGCACCGCTGCCTCCGGCCAGGCTGTCATTACCCTGGTTACCCTGGAGGACGTCGTCGCCGTCGAGGCCTGCAAGGGTGTCGGCGCCGTCTCCGCCATGCAGGGCGTCAGGGGTGGTCCCGCCCGCAACCGAGTCCGCGCCGAGGCCGCCAAGATAGAGACGCGAGCCGTCGGGGAAAGTGATCTGTCCCGCGGACGCCCCGAGTCCGGCGATGCCGGGTGGAATGGCGCCCGCCCCGTTGAACAGCACGGTCCGGCCGCCGAATATCAGCGTCACCGAGGGCGTGGACCCGACCAGTCCCTGGAAGAAGTTGGGGGCGACATAGGGGACAAGGGTCACCGCTACGGCCCTGGCGGTCGCTCCGGGCGTCGAGAAGGTCAGGGTGTCCGTCGCCGTAAAGACCGCCGCCTGCTCTGGGGTCAGGGTCTCGAAGACATAGTTGGCCATGGGCGGTCCCCCGGAAGCAGACAAGAAGCCGTCCTCCGTGCTTAGCCCGCAGACGGTTAACGAAATCCGGTCCCCGATGTGCGCGCGAGCGCGCTTGCCGCAGGGCCTCGCGGTTCGCTAAGACATCGCCATAAGACGACAGAACTCAGGGGAGCGACGGGTATGGCCATGACGCCGGAACAGGAACGCGAGGCCGCCAATACGGGCACGAAGGCCGTGGTCGAGTCTCACCGTTTCGACGAGGCCTCCCTGGCGGCCTGGATGCAGGCCCATGTCGAGGGCTACGAGGGCCCCCTGGAGGTCCGCCAGTTCAAGGGTGGCCAGTCCAACCCAACCTACCAGCTGGTCACCCCCAGCAAGAAGTACGTCATGCGCCGCAAGCCGCCGGGCAAGCTCCTGCCTTCGGCGCACGCGGTGGACCGCGAGTACAAGGTCATCACCGGCCTCTATCCGACGGGCTTTCCGGTAGCCCGCTCCTACGGCCTGTGCACCGATGAGTCGGTGATCGGCACCTGGTTCTACGTCATGGACATGGTCGAGGGCCGGATCCTCTGGGACCAGACCCTGCCGCAGTACGAGCCCGCCGAGCGCCGGGCCATCTACATGGCCAAGATCAAGACCCTGGCCGACCTGCACAACACCGATGTCGACGCCGTGGGCCTGTCCGACTTCGGCAAGCCCGGCAACTACATGGGCCGTCAGGTCGACCGCTGGACCAAGCAGTATCGCGCCTCCGAGACCGTCAAGCTCGACACCATGGAGCGGCTTATGGACTGGCTGCCCCAGACCCTGCCGCACCAGGACCGAAGCACGGTCGTCCATGGCGACTACCGCCTCGACAACATGGTCCTGCACCCCACCGAGCCCCGGGTCGCGGCCGTCCTGGACTGGGAGCTGTCGACCCTGGGCGATCCCATGGCCGACTTCACCTACTTCCTGATGCACTGGGTGAACGGGACCATCGCCGGCATTCCCGACCTGACCGCCCACGGGATTCCCACCGTGGAGGAGACCGTGGCCGAGTACTGCCGCCTGACCGGCCGGGACCAGGTTCCCAACGTCGACTGGTTCTTCGCCTACAACCTCTTCCGCCTGGCCGGCATCTGCCAGGGCATTGTCGGCCGGGCCCGGGACGGCACCGCCAACAGCCCGCAGGCCGCCGCCATGGAGGAGCGCGTGCCGCAACTGGCCTCCGCGGCCTGGCATTTCGCCCAGCGCGCCGGCGCCTGATCAGGGTCAGCGGCGGGGAAGGCGTCCGAGCAGGACGTCCAGCGCCGCCGTGTCCCCGAAGACCGCCTGAACGGGCCAGGCTGTGACCCTGGCCCGCCAGTCCGGGGGCAGGCGCACCCAATCCTTGGTCGTCGTCACCAGGCCTGCGCCGTGTGCGGCGGCCAGGGCCTCCAGAGCCCCCAGCCGAGCTGGCGTCCAGGGGGCGTGATCAGGGAAGGCGGCGAAGTCTACGAGCTTGCAGCCGGCGGCCCTGAGGGCGCGCTCCACCTTCCAGGGCTTGCCGACGCCGGCGAAGCCGACCTGTGGCCCGGCGGGCGGCGGGGCCTCCGGTTCCAGGCTCGCGGTCAGCAGGACCGGGCCGGTCAGGGCGGCGACCAGGTCCGGATCCGGCCGTTCGAGATCCGCCGGCAGGAGCAGGACCACGGCGTCGGCGCGGGCGAGGCCGGCCGCCAGGGGCTCGCGCAGGGGGCCGGCGGGAAAGACCCCGCCATCGCCCAGGGGCCATTCCCCGTCGCGGGTCTCAGCATCGCTGACCACCAGGGACAGGGTCTTCAGGACCGAGGGGTTCTGGTGCCCGTCGTCCATGAGGATCAAGTCGGCGCCGCCCCTGGCTGCGGCCAGGGCGCCGGCCGCCCGGTCGCGGGCGACCCAGACGTCCACGCCGGGCAGGGCCTGGGCGAGCATCAGGGGCTCGTCGCCGGTCTCATCAGCGGAGTGGCGCTCCGGGTCCACCCGGACGGGGCCCTCCAACCGGCCGCCGTAGCCCCGTGAGAGGATGGCGGGTCGCCAGTCGGCGTCGGACAACCGCCGGGCGAGGGCGGCGACCACCGGCGTCTTGCCCGTCCCGCCCAGGGTCAGGTTGCCAACGCAGATCACCGGGACGCCAGGGTCCACGGGTCGGCCCCGGGCGATGCGGCGGGCCGTCGCGGCCGCCCAGACCCAGGACAGGGGCTTCAGGAGGAGGTGCAGGACCGGCCCGGGCCGTCCCTCCCGGACGTACCACCAGCGCGGGGTCGGCAGCTTCATGCGGCGCTCTTTTCCGAAGGCGGCGGCAACAGGGGCGCCAGGTCGTCGAGCGCCGCCGAAAGGCTCTCGCCCTGCTGCGCCGCATAGCCCAGGGCGGCTTCGCCCATGCGGCGCCTCAGGCCGGGCTGGCCCAGCAGGCCCTCAAGCTTGCGTCGGAGGTCCTCTCCGTCGCCCGCGATGAGGGCGCAGGCCTCGTCGAGCATCTCGCCATAGATATCGGCCGAGTTGGCGATGTCGGGCCCTGTCAGCACCGGGACGCCCAGGCGGGCCGGCTCAAGCGGGTTGTGGCCGCCAATTCCGCCCGGAAAACTGCCGCCCATCACCACCAGGTCGGCGAGGCGGAAAAGGAGGCCCATCTCCCCGAGGGTGTCGGCGATCCAGATGTGATCGTGCGGTCCCGGGGACTGGCCGAGGGCCCGCCTCGGGGCGCTGAGGGCCACGCCGATCTCGCCGCCGCGCTCGGGATGCCGTGGGGCCAGGATGAGGAGGGCGCCCAGTCCCTCCGCCGCGCCGGCGACCAGGGCCTCCTCTCCGGGATGGGTGCTGGCCGCCAGGAGGACAGGGCGTCCCCCGGCGAGCCCCCGCAGACGCTCCAGTTCGGCCGGATCAAAGGGCAGGGGCGAGCCCGCCCGCTTCAGGTTCAGCTCCCGGCCGCAGGCGGCGCCGAGCTCCGCTAGCCGGGCGGCGCTAGCCTGGTCCTGGGGCAGGATGAGGTCGAAGAGGCCCAGGAGGCGTCGGGCCGAAGCTGGCGCCCTTTGCCAGGTCCGGGCGGTTCCCTCCGTGATCCGGGCTGAGACAAGGGCCAGGCGGGTCCCTCGGCGCCGGGCCGACTGGAGGAGGTTGGGCCAGAGCTCGCTCTCGGCGAAGACGCCGATGTCCGGGCGCCAGTGGTCGAGGAAGCGCCGCACCGCCCGGGGGCCGTCCACCGGCACATACTGGTGGACGACGCCTTCGGGCAGTCGCCGGGCCAGGAGGTCCGCCGAGGTGCGGGTGCCGGAAGTGACCAGGAGGGCGAGGTCAGGCCGGCGCGCCTGAAGGCCCTCCACGAGGGCCAGGAGCGAGAGGGACTCGCCCACGCTGACCCCGTGCAGCCACACCAGGGGCCCGCCAGGCCGGGGCTGGCTGGCGCGT
>CANGRP010000022.1 GCA_947456005.1 Caulobacteraceae bacterium | reverse complement strand
GGCCCCTGGAGGTGCGGATCCTGGTCGGCCTTGGCCGCATCCCGCACATCGGCGCCCGGGGGCTGTCGGCTGGCGACGCCCGGATCATCGAGGCGGCCCTCGCCGAGGCCGGCGCCGCCGACCTTGCCGACCGGGACGCCTCCACCCTGTCCGGCGGCGAACGCGCCCGGGTGATGATCGCCCGGGTGCTGGCGGGCGAGCCCGACTGGCTGCTGGCGGACGAGCCCCTGGCGGGCCTCGACCCCGGCTGCCAGATCGACGCGGCCGAGACCCTGGTGCGGCGGGCGAGGGCGGGATGCGGCGTCGTCCTGACCCTGCACGACCTGACCCTGGCCGCCCGGATCGCCGACCGGATCCTGGTGCTGGGGGAAGCCAAGCTCCTCGCCGACGGGCCGCCGGAAGTCGCCCTGGTCCCCGACGTCCTCGCCCGCGCCTTCAGCGTCCGCACCGCCCTGCGCCGGGGACCGGAGGGTCTGTCGGTGGACATACTGGGTCGGTAGAGTCGTCGCGGTCGGTACCGAGGGGCTCAGGTGACCTTGCGCACCGCCAGGATCCCGGCGGCGCCGAGCCAGAACGGGCCTGCAACACCGGCGATCAGGGGGATGAGGTTACCGCTTGTCCCCAGTCCCAGACCGAAAAGCTCAGCCGACGAAACCAGGTACAGCAAGCCGATCCCCACCCCGATCCAGCCCAGCAGGACGGGCAGGCGCCGCGAGGAGACGATGGTCGATCCGACCAGGACAAACCATCCGCCGCCCAGAATGTTGACGGCGATGTCCTCCGTCGTCGTGTTCAGAAGGGTATAGAGCATCTGGTAGGTCGTGAACGTCGCCCGGGTGGCATCCGGATCGGCGCCGGGCTGCGAGGCGGCGAGGAGGGTGGGCGTCAAGGTGATGAGGGCCGCCCACCAGAGCGGTCTCAGCGGAAGGGACGCCCAGACGAGGCCAAGAGCGAAGTCCCGGCGCCAGCCCGGCTGGGCTTCACCCTTGAATGTGGCCGCCGTGATGATGAGCATCATGGGGACGGCGACCAGATAGCCGACCAGCGCCGCCATCATGGATGTCTGGAGGACGGCGCCGTTCTGGTTGAGGAAGGCCGCCACCTCGGCCGCAGGCGCGCCTTCGAGGCTGAAATAGTCCATGACCGAGAGCATGGTCAGGCCATAGGCAAGGCCCAGAAAGCCTGTCGCGACGACGAAATAGCCGAGCAGGCGGTGGGACAGACGAGGCATTGTGGATCTCCTTGGGATCTACGTAGTGATTACTCACTTTCTTTTGGGTCAAATTCTCAACTGGCTTGGCACAGAAGGGCGCTCTCGGGCAGGTCGGCGGTTCTGACGACCGTCATGAGCAGGCCGACGCCCAGGAAGTGCTGAATAGGGTCTCCGCCCTGCCCCGCAATCCGCTCCAGGACGGCGATCAACTCCATCCAGCGGCGCTCGACCAGATCGCGCACCTCTGGATGATCACAGGCGGCGAAGCCCTGCAGGAGCATCTGCAGCTCTGAGCGTGAGAGGCGTTCGTAAGCGTCACCAACTTCGGTCAGGGTTTCGACGGAGGCCGGTTTGCCTTCCGCCGCCGCGACAAAGGCGCCGATGATCCTGTCGTAAACTGTGTCCAGGGCGGCGAGAAACAGCGCCGACTTACTCTTCCAGACCTTGAAGAGATAGGGCTGTGAAATCCCGGCGGCGCCGGCGATCGCCTGGGTGGAGCCCGCATCAAACCCGCGCGATGCGAATTCCGCGATCGCGGCGATGACGAGTTCTTCCTTGCGCTCATGGAGCGTCTGCCTGGTCCGGGCGATCATGAAGTGAGTGAACACTATCTTGTGTAGACCGTCAATGGCTGAGGCCTTCGCCATCCGGGCGGCGTAGAGGGTCGATCCGGCCTAGCCGCCCTTCGCCAGCAGGTCCGCCAGGGTCCGGTTTCCGTCCCAGTGCAGGCCGCCCCACCCGGCCTGGCGCGCGGCGGCGACATTGTCCGGCCGGTCATCCACCAGGGTCAGGTCCGCCGGCGCATAGCCCGTTCGGGCGACGACAGTGGTGAAGAAGCCCGGATCGGGCTTGGCCCAGCCAACATCCGCAGAATAGTGCATGGCGGTGAAATGGTCCTGCAGCCCGAGGGTCTTCCAGAGGAAGGCGGCGCGCTCGTGCTCCTGGTTGGTGGCGAGGTGGAGGTCGACCCCCGTATTCCGGAGCGGCTCGAGCTGGGCGAGGAAGGCCGCGTCCAGGTCCGCATCGTGCTGGAACCAGTAGTCCATCAATTCGCGGGCGGTCAGATGGGGGGCGCACCGTTCGAGAACCGGGCCGAGGCGGGCGGGCAGGCTCGCCCTGCCAACCGCGATCTCCGCCCAGTGAACCTCGAAGAACTCGGCGTGGAGGACGGCGGGCGAAAGGCCCAGGTCCGCCTCTAGGTCCCTGGCCCAGCCCACCGGATGCGAGCGGACCAGGACCCCGTCGACATCGACCATCAGGATCTTCATTCCGGACCCTCCCCGGACCGCGCGCCTAGCCGCGCGCCAGCACGCTGTGGCGCCGGCTCCAGGCCAGGTAGACGACGAGGCCGACCAGGTTCCAGCCCAGGAAGAGCCAGCGGGTCAGGGCCGGCAGACTCCAGAAGAGGTAGAGGCAGCCTGCGGCGGCCAAGGGGCCGACGATCCACCAGAGCGGCGTGCGGAAGGGCCGGGGCAGGTCGGGGCGCTGCATTCGCAGGATCATCATGGACAGGGCGGTGGCGACGAAGGCGGCCAGGGTGCCGGCGTTGGCGAGCTCGGCGATCAGCTTCAGCGGCGCGGCGCCGGCGATGACCGAGGCGAGGATTGCGGTGAACAGGGTCACCCGCACCGGCGCGCCGCGGGGGCTGACCCGGGCGAGGCCGCGGGGCAGGAGGCCGTCCCGGGCCATGGCGAAGAAGACCCGGCTCTGCCCGAACATGAAGGCCATGATGACGGTGGGCAGGGCGATGACGGCGGCGGCCGCGATCAGGGTGGCGGCGAGGTCATGTCCCCCTGAGCGGAGGATGAAGGCCAGGGGCTCGTCGCTTTTCGAGAAGGACTGCCAGGGTGAGGCGCCGAGGGCGGCGGCGGCCACGGCCATGTAGATGACGGCGCAGGCGACCATGGACCCGATGATGCCCAGGGTCAGGTCCCGGCCAGGGTTCTTGGCCTCCTCGGCGGCGGTCGAGATGGCGTCGAAGCCATAGAAGGCGAAGAAGATCAGGGCGGCGGCGGCCATGACGCCCTGGGGCGCGCCGTCCGCGCCGGCATGGGCGGCGAAGCCGAAGGGCAGGAAGGGGCTGAACCGCGCCGGATCGAAGGCCGGCAGGGTCAGGACGACGAAGGCGAGCAGGGCCGAGAGCTTGAGGACCACCAGGGCGATGTTGGCGTTGGCGCTCTCGCGCACGCCGACCAGGAGGACGCCGGCCACCGCCAGGGTGATCAGGACAGCAGGCAGGTTGATGAGTCCCCCTGGGTCTCCGGTCAGGAGCCCGGTCGCAAGAGCCGGCGGAAGGACCAGGCCCCGGGCCTCGAGGAAGCCCTGGGCGTAGCCGGACCAGCCCACCGCCACCGCCGAGCAGACCACGGTGTATTCCAGGATCAGGCTCCAGCCGATCACCCAGGCGACCAGTTCGCCCATGCCGGCGTAGGAGTAGGAATAGGCGCTGCCCGCGTGGGGCATCAGGGTGGCCATCTCGGCGTAGCAAAGGGCGGCCAGCATGCAGACGAGGCCGGCGATGGCGAAGGACAGGATCACGCCCGGCCCGGCCAGGCCCGCGCCCACGCCGGTCAGGGTGTAGATGCCGGTGCCGACGATGGCGCCCACCCCCAGGGCGACCAGGTGCGGCCAGCGCAGGGTGGGCTGCAGGGCATGTTCGCCCTGCGCCGCCGGGCGCTGGTCGACGGCCCTGCGGCGCGTGATGAAGCTCATGGAAAGTCCTCCCCCTCGGCGGAACCATGGCCCGCATTGGCGCGCCCCGGCAAGGGGCGTAGAGAGGGCGCCAGGGTCATTGCCAGAGGAGGGCCTGCGGGATGAGAACGCTTTGGGGAATGACCTGCGCCTGGCTGGTCCTGCTGGCCGTCATTGCGGGCCCCGCCAGGGCGGCCTCGCCCGGCCTGGACGCCCTGATCGCCGACTACGAGTCCTGGTCCCTGGGCGACGATCCCTTCGAGGCCGGCCGCCGGGGCGATCGGGAAGCCCTGGCCCGCCTGCCCGACCCCAGCCCTGCGGCCGACGCCCGCCGCAAGGCCGCCCTCTCGGCCTTCCAGGACCGGCTGGCGCGCCTTCCCGCAGCAACCCTGACGGCCGAGGACGCCCTGAACCGCGACTTCCTTGACTGGATACTGTCCCGACGCCTGGCCAGCCTGGGATTCGACGAGGCGCGCATGCCGTTCAGCTCGGACGGGGGCTTCGACCAGACCCTTGGCTATGTCGCCGGCGGACTGCCCATGCGGTCGGAAGCCGACGCCCGGTCCTGGATCACCCGGCTGAAGGCCGCCCCCGCCTGGTACGACGCCCACATCCAAAATGCGCGACGAGGGGCGAAGGCGGGATTCACCCAGCCCCGGTCCACCGCCCTCCAGGTCCTGGAGCGGGCGCGCCGGATGGCGGCCCTGCCGCTGGAAGGCGACCCCCTGCTCGCGCCCCTGTCCCGGCTGCCGTCGACGATTCCGGAACCTGTGCGGGCCGCCCTCCTGGAGGAAGCCCGGACCGCCGTGCGCGAGGGCGTCCAGCCCGCCCGCCGCCGGTATGCCGACTTCCTGGAGGCCGAGGACCTGCCCGCCGCCCGCAAGCGCCTGGGCGCCCGCAGCCTCCCGGGGGGCGAGGCCTATTACCGCTGGCTGGTCGCCGACCACACCACCACGAGCCTGACCCCGGACCAGATCCACCAGATCGGCCTCGACGAGGTGGCCCGTATCCGCCGCGAGATGGAAGGCGTGAGGGCTGAGACCGGCTTCCAGGGCGACTTCGCCGCCTTCCTCGCCATGCTGCGCACCGACCCGCGCTTCTACGCCAAGAGCCGGGAGGAGCTGCTGGAGAAGGCCTCGCGGATCGCCAAGCGGATCGACAACGAGATGCCCGCCTGGTTCGCCACCCTGCCGAGGCTGACCTACGGCGTCAGGCCGGTGCCCGCTGACATCGAGGAGACCTACACCACAGGCCGTTACTTCGGCGGCTCGGCCGCCCGGGGCGTGTCCGGCGGCTACATGGTCAACACCTCACGCCTGGACCAGAGGCCCCTCTACGAGCTCCCGGCCCTGACCCTCCACGAGGCGGTTCCGGGCCACCACCTGCAGATCGCCCTGGCCGAGGAGGCGCCCGGCGTCCCGGATTTCAGACGCAACGCCGATATCACCGCCTTCACCGAAGGCTGGGGCCTCTACGCCGAGAAGCTGGGCGGGGAGATGGGCATCTACCGCGACCCCTGGGAACGGTTCGGCCGCCTGTCCTACGAGATGTGGCGCGCCTGCCGGCTGGTGGCCGACACCGGCCTCCACTGGAAGGGCTGGAGCCTGGACGAGGCCCGGACCTGCTTCACCCAGAACAGCGCGCTTTCGCCCCTCAACATCGAGGTGGAGCTGGCGCGGTATGTGTCCTGGCCCGGCCAGGCCCTGGCCTACAAGATCGGGGAGATGCGGATCGTCGCCCTGCGCGAGGGCGCCCGGCGCGAGCTTGGCGAGCGCTTCGACATCCGCCGGTTTCATGACGCCATCCTGCTGGCCGGGCCCCTGCCGCTCGATCGGCTGGAGTCCCGGGTTCGCGACTGGACCGAGGCTGAGCGCCAGCGGAACTAGCCCGGCCAGAGGTCCTGGGCCGCACCCTTGCGGTTCAGGCCATGGACCGCGCGCTTGACCACGGCGATGAGGCGCCTGCGCCGATCATCGGCGTCGTAGGAAAGCCCGCCCCGGGCAAGGCCTTCCAGAAGGAAGCGACCCAGGTCGCGGCTGGTCTGGAAGCGGGGATCCTCCCCCGCCTGGGCGACGGCGCCGAACCGCCCCCCTAACCGCCCGGAATCGAAGTCCGCCAGCAGATCCTCGATCGCGCCGGCCACCTCCGGGTCCGCGCGGGCCGCTGCGCGAAGTTCCGCGAAGGCGAGGAAGGGCGGCTCAAACAACAGGGCCCAATAGGTGTCTATGGCGTGGTCAGAGGCGTCGACCCCGGGCGGTGGGCGGCCGGCGCCGTCGAAAAGGCGGGCCATGCCCTCGCGCAGGTGAGGTGCAAGAGCGGACAGCAGGGCCGGGCGATCGGGGAAGTGATAGAGGTAGGCTGTCCGGGCCAGTCCCGCACGGGCGGCGATGGCGGCGGGCGTGACCGAAGCCAAGCCGGACTCCGACAGCAGGTCCACGACGGAGTCCAGAAGCCGCAGGCGGGTGCGCTCGGCGCGCTTGGAAGGAGCGGGGACGGCGGAGCTGGCCATGAGGGGCCTTCTGTCCTCCGGAACCCGACTTGGCAATCCCCGGCGCCTGCGTCATCCGACTGACACGCAATCAGCCTAGCGAGCGCTCATCAACTGCCATCCTGGGGGGCGATTGGCGATGTCGCAGGGCGAGCACAGGTATCGGACCGTCTTCATTTCCGACATACACCTCGGCACAAAGGGGTGTCAGGCTGAACTGCTGCTGGATTTCATCCGGACGGCGGAGTTCGACACCCTCTATCTGGTCGGCGACATCATCGACGGCTGGAAGCTGCGGAACGGCTGGTACTGGCCCCAGGCCCACAACGACGTCGTCCAGAAGATCCTCCGCCTGGCCCGCAAGGGGGTGAAGGTCATCTATGTTCCCGGTAACCACGACGAGGCGGCGCGGGATTTCATCGGTCATCGCTTCGGCGACGTTCTGGTCGCCCGCGACGCCATCCACGAGACGGCGGATGGCCGCCGCTTCCTGGTCACCCACGGCGACGAGTTCGACGGCGTCCTGCGTCATGCCCGCTGGTTGGCCTTCGTCGGGGACTGGTCCTACCGCACCCTGCTGAGCATGAACACGGTCTTCAACCGCCTGCGGCGGCGGATGGGCTTCGGCTACTGGTCGCTCTCCGCCTATCTGAAACTGCGGGTCAAGAACGCCGTCCAGTTCATCGAGAACTACGAGGAGGCGGTGGCTGAGGAGGCTCGGCGGCGCGGGGTCGACGGCGTGATCTGCGGGCACATACACAAGGCGGAGATCCGCAGGTTCGACGACATCCTCTACATCAACGACGGGGACTGGGTCGAAAGCTGCACAGCCGTGGCCGAAAGGGAGGACGGCGAGCTGGTCCTCCTGGACTGGAGCCGGGAGCATCGCCGGCGGCGATCCAGTCCTCCAGCCCTCGTTCACGAAGCGGCGCCCCGATACGCCGCCTGATCCCAAGCTCTTGACATTACGGCCTATTTTGTGGCAGTAATCTTGTCATGGCGCCATTCCGGACTTTCCCAGAAGGCCTGTCCAGAGGCCAGCAGAAGGCCCAGACCGAGGTGCGGATCCTCGACGCTGTAAGTCGCCTGCTGGAGGATGGGCGCCTGGAGGAAGCCTCCTACTCCGAGATCGCCCGGCTGGCGGGGGTGGGCGAGCGCACGGTCTATCGCCACTTTCCCACCCGTGACGCCCTGATGGGCGCCTTCTGGGCTCGCCTCCAGACCGATGGCCTGCCACCGCGCAAGCCGTCCATGCGCCGGGTCCGCGAAAGCGTCCGCACGGAGATTGATGGCCGCAGGCCGATGCGGATCCTCATCGCCACCGATGCCTGGGAGCCCCAGGTCAACGGAGTGGTGCGCACCCTGACCCGGGTAATCTCCGAGATGCAGGCCATGGGCCACACGGTGGAGGTCATCTCCCCTGAGCAGTTCCGTGGCTTCCCTCTGCCGACCTATCCCGAGATCAAGGTCGCCGTGGGGGCCTACGAGCCCGTCCGGGAGCGCTTCAAGGCCTTCGAACCCGAGGCCATCCACATCGCCACGGAGGGCCCCATAGGCCTCGCCGCCCGGCGGATTTGCGTGGAGTGGAAGCTGCCCTTCACCACCAGCTACCACACCCGTTTTCCAGAGTATGTCTCGGCGCGTCTTCCCCTGCCTGTGTCGGCTGGCTACGCCTATATGCGCTGGTTCCATAAACCCTCCGGGCGTCTCATGGTGGCGACGCCAACCATGCGCGACGAGCTGGAGCAACACGGGTTCCGGAACATCACAGCCTGGTCCCGGGGGGTCGACACCGAGCAGTTCCGACCCCTGGGGACCGGGGACCCTGACGTCTACGAAGGCCTGCCGCGACCGATCTTCCTGTCCGTGGGCCGGGTTGCGGTGGAGAAGAACATCGAGGCCTTCCTCGCACTCGACCTGCCGGGCTCAAAGGTCGTCGTTGGCGACGGCCCCCAGCGGGAGGAGCTGGAGAGTCGGTATCCCGGCGCGGTTTTCCGCGGGGCCCGCTTCGGGGACGATCTCGCCGCCCATTTCGCCGGCGCCGACGTCTTCGTCTTCCCGTCCCTGACCGACACCTTCGGGCTGGTGATCCTGGAGGCCATGGCGACCGGGGCGCCGGTGGCGGCCTATCCCGCGCCCGGTCCCATCGACATCATTCCGGGGTCTGGCGCCGGGGTCCTGGCCCTGACGGCCACCGAGGGGCTGAAGGAGGCCTGCCTGGAGGCCCTCAAGCTGGACCGCACCACAGTGCGCCGATTTGCTGAGGGGTTCTCCTGGCGCGCCTGCGCGGAAGACTTCGTGCGCAATCTCCAGCCCTGGCCAGAGCCGGAGAAGACCCGGTTCTGGCGCCGCCTGCGGCGGCTGACCCGGCTGAGGCGCAGGCGAGACGAGGCCTGATCCCATTATTTGACCGAAACGAAAAGCGCCGCAGACCCGAAGGTCTGCGGCGCAGGCGCCAATGGCGGACGGCGGCGGGTCAGGCTGCGGGTCGGGCCATGGGGGTCGATGTGCGGACAGCGGTCTTGTTGGCTTCATGCTGTCCGGCCGGCAAGGGGATGAGCCCGCGATCCTTCAGATAGCCGCCGCGGCCGGTGGCGGCGTCGGACACGAACTCGACGACGAACTCACGCAGGCCCTTGGTCACGCCCAGATTCGACTTCTTCACGTAGATGAAGAGTGAACGGGACAAGGGATACGAACCATCGGAAATGGACGCGAGGGAGGGCCTGACGCCGTTCATGGGCGCGCCCTTCACCTTGTCCATATTCTCTTCGAGGAAGGACCATCCAAACACTCCGATGGCCCCGGGGGTCTTGGTGAGGGTCTGGACGATGGCGTTATCGTTCTCGCCGGCGTCGATCCAGCCGTCCTTGCGGAGCGGATGCACCATCTCCTTGAATCGCCTCTCGTCCTTGTCCTTCAGGGCCTTGTTGGCCGGATACTTGAGAGCGCCGGCCTCGATAGCCAGCTCCACGAAGGCGTCCCGGGTGCCCGAGGAGGGCGGCGGTCCGTACACCAGGATCCGACTGCGCGGCAGGCCGGCGCCCACCTCAGCCCAGGTCTTGTAGGGGTTGGTCTCATACTTACCGTAACGCAGAACCTTGGAAGCCAGGCCGAGGTAGAGCGTGCTCGGAGAGAGGGCGTAGTCGGGACCGTCCTTGTCGAGGGCGACGACGATGCCGTCGAAGCCGATCTTCAGCTCGATGATCTCCTTCACGCCCTTGGCGGCGCAGGCGTCAAACTCGGAGCGCTTCATCTGGCGCGAGGCGGTCGCAATGTCGGGGAAGCCGTCGCCGACGCCCGAGCAGAACAGCTTGATGCCGCCGCCGGTGCCCAGGCTCTCGATCTTGGGCGCCTTCATCCCGGTCTTGCGGGCGAACTGCTCGGAGACCCGCGTGGCGAAGGGGAAGACGGTCGACGACCCGGCGGCCCAGACATAGTCGCGGGCGGCGTGAGCGGGGGCGGGGCCGAGGCCTGCGGCCAGGACCAGGCTGACGGCGACGGCGGGAAGTAAGCGGTAGGTCATGGGACGGGTCTCCTGGATCGGAAGGTCCCGGTCTTCAGGACGGCCGGGCTGCGCGGGAGCGAAGACAAGACCGGCTGTCTAGCCGGGTTATATGACAGTTTGGCGACGGCTTAGAACTCGTACTGGGCGCGAATCTGGAACAGGCGGATCTTGACGTCCGCCTGAGGCGGAGCGTGGTCGACCCGGGCCTCGGCGAGGTTCAGCACGATGCGGTAATCGGGCTCAGGCCGCCAGACGGCGCCGAGGGTCACGCCGCGGTAGTCGCCCGCCCGGCGGGCGGCCACGACTCCGACCGGGGTCACAGCCGAGTCGCGCACGTCGGTCAGGTCGGCGAAATCATATCGGATGAGCAGGTCCAGGGACCCCAGGCCGCCCTTCGAAAGAGGACTGCGTATCTTGGGCGCCGTCACCAAGGCCCTTGGGGTGTCGTAGCCGCGCGCCTCTCCAGCGGCGTTCCAGCCCGCGAAGACATAGCCTGCGGTGATGACCGGATCGCTCCCGGCGGCGGCGCGGGGACTACGGTCGGCGCGTAGCCTCGCCGCCTCGACCTGCACCCAGAAGGGCCCGGACATCCAAGCCGCCTCAAGGGCCGCCGTCGAATCGCCCTCGGAAAGGGCGCCGGAACCCAGCCAGTCGCCGGACTTTCCGACCGAGGTTCCAGGTCGCGCGGCGTAGCTGCGGGGCGCGACATCCCCGAAGTCACGGGTCCGGACCCAGCCGCCGAGATGAAGTCGCCCCCCGTCGCCCGCCGGAAGGCTCCCGGCGATCCGGGCGGTCGCGGCCCTCCGGTCCCGGGCGCCCGGCGCGGCGGTCCCGTCGAAATCCAGACCCAGGTTGTTAAAGGTGTCGCCCTGCACCGCGAGGGTCGCCACCACGGCGCCGGCGTTGAACCGGGCCCGGACGGAGCTGGTGAAGGGGTCGGTGACGAGGTCCCCAAAGGGGCCCCGCTCGAGGAAGGAAATCGCCTTGGTGGAGGTCAGGTTCTCCAGCCCCGCGGCCTTGAGGTTGCCAACCGACAGAACGAGGTTGGGGCTCGCCTTGTATTCGAGCGCGGCCTCGTCCCAGATGAAGGCGTCGTTGTTGGAAGCGCCGCCCTCGAACCTGAAGGCCAGGCGGTCGTTGAACTTCGCGTCAAGGCCGAGGAAGGCTTGGCGAACCCGGACCAGGTCGATACGGGCGTCAGGCGCACCGGTGGGCGATGCAACCTGACTGACCGAGTCGACCAGGAGACGCCCCTTGGGCCGAACCTGGATGCCGGCGATCTCGGCGGCCACGGTGGTGGGAGCCCACGCCGCAAGGCTGGCGGCGAGGACCAGACCTGTCACGGCCAGTGGAAGGGGGCGGGCGGGTCTCACGCGGCGTCTCCGGTGCGACGCAGGTTTACGACGCTTTCGTGACGCCTCCTAGGTGGTGTCTGTGACAGTTGGATGACAGGGACGTGACAACGCCCGGGTCAGAGCAGGCGGGCGCGTATGGTCTGGCTGAGCAGGTCGATCAGGGTCACCGCGACCACGATGACGATCGAAATGGCGGCGGTCAGGGCGTAGTTGAAGCTGTTCATGCTGTCGAACAGGATCTGGCCGATGCCGCCGGCGCCGATCAGCCCCAGCACGGTGGCGCTGCGGCTGTTCGATTCGAAACGGTAGAGGGCGTAGGAGGTCCACAGGGGCGCCACCTGGGGGATGACGCCCCAGACGATCTCCTGAAGTCGGGCGGCGCCCGTCGCCCGCACGCCCTCGACAGGGCCCTTGTCGATGGCCTCCACCGCCTCGGCGAACAGCTTGGCGAGCACTCCACCCGTATTCAGGGCGAGGGCCATGACGCCGGCGAAGGGGCCCAGGCCGACGGCGACCAGGAAGGCCGTGCCGATGACCAGGTCCGGCACGGAGCGGATCAGGTCCATGAGCCGGCGGACGGGAAGCTGGATGAAGGAGGGGGTCACGTTCCGTGCGCCCAGCAGGCCCATGGGCACGGCGAAGAGGATGGCCAGGCATGTGCCCCAGATCGCCATCTGGATCGTCAGCCACATCTTCTCGATGAGGTCCCGCCAGTTGGAGAAGTCGGGGTTCACGAAGCCGGAGGCGAACTGCCTCATGTTCTCGGAGTTGGAGAACAGCAGGGGGAACTTGGCGATCTCCGCCGATCCGAAGGAGGAGATCAGGAGGAGGATGATCCCCCCCCAGAGGACGAAGTCGAAGACCCTTTGTCCAAAGGGCTTGGACGGCGGAGCAAGGGAGATGGGCGCGGCCTGGGTCATCGATCAGGTCGCATCCGCCGGCTGGCCGGTTCGGGCCTGAAGGGCGGCCTCTTCGGCCTTGACCCCCTCAAGGGCCTTGCGGGCCTCGGCGATGCGGCTGGGATCCCCGCCGCGTTCCGCCTGGAGGAGGTTCTCGGTCGCCTCCATCTCCCGGACCCGCAGGAGGTGATTGTCGTCGGCCGGCTTGAAGCCGCCGATGGAGAGCTTGGCCAGAAGGCCGCGCTGCCGCTCGGCCTCGGCCCCCTCACCCTGGGCATAGGTCAGGAAGAACTGCCTCAGCTTCTCCTTGATGGCCGGATCCAGGTCCTTGCGCCAGACGATGGGGTCCTCGGGCAGTCGCGGAGAAGACCAGACCACCCGGACCTTGTCGCCCAGGGTGGGTTCGCCCTTGGCCGCACGCTCCACGTCGCGCTCACGCTGCAGGCGCAGGCTGGTGGAGTTGCCCGTGGCCGCATCCAGGACGCCGTTGGCGACGCCGACCAGGTTGGTGTTGTGATTGGCCGACTTCAGCGTCTTGAAGCAGGTCTGGATATCGATTCCCTTGGGCGAGAACAGGTAGGTCTTGGGCGCCAGGGTCCCCGAGGTCGACTTGGCGTCGCCGATCCCGAAGTTCAGCGTCTTGTCGCAGCGAAGGATGTCCTCGAGCGTTGTCTTGCTCTCCGCCGGGACCAGGATGACCGAGTTGTAGCCGTCGTCGCCGCCAGGGTCGAAGGTGCGGGCGAAGACCTCGCCCCCGGCCCTGCGGATGGCCTCGAGCCCCGAAAGGTTGGTGAACCAACCGAAATGTGTCTGCTTGAACCGCATGGCCTCGACCAGGGCGGTGTAGTTGGCGCCGATGTAGGGCTCGATCTTCAGGCCTGTCGCCTTCTCCATGTCGGCGATGATCGGACGCCAGAAGGACTCCAGGCTCGAAGCGCTCTCGGGCGCCACGATGGAGAACTTCAGAACCCCCGTCGAGCCGTCAACTGAGGGCGGGCTCGGCGGACTGCAGCCCGCAAGGACCGCGGCGCCTGCGAAGGTCAGGAGCCCCCGGCGATTCAGGGCGGGGTCCTGGAGGATACGGTTCATTTCGGGGCTCCTTCCCAGAAGACGTCCTCGAATTCAGGGCCGTAGATGTCGATCAGACGGTCCTTGTCCAGGCCTTCGGCAGGTCCATCGTAGACGATGCGGCCGGCCTTGAGGGCCACCACGCGGTCGCAATAACGCAGGGCGTAATCCACCTGGTGCAGGGTCACCACCAGGGTCAGCCCGTCCGTCCGGTTCAGGTCGCGCAGGATCTCCATCACCCGGCGGGCTGACACCGGGTCGAGGGAGGCGACGGGCTCGTCGGCCAGGATGATCTTCGCCCGCTGCACGAGCGCGCGGGCGATCGCGCCGCGCTGTTGCTGTCCCCCGGACAGGGTGTTGGCCCTCTGCGCCGCATACTCCGCGACGCCGACGCGGGCGAGAGCGGCCATCACCGCGGCGGAGGTCTCGGCGGGCCAGGCCCCGAGAAAGCCGCGCAGGAAGGGAATGCGCCCCAGCGACCCGAGCGCCACGTTGGTGAACAGGGACAGGCGTCCGACCAGGTTGAACTGCTGGAAGATGAACCCGATCCGGATTCGGGCCTCCCGGACGCGCGACGACACCTTCCCGGAGGACTGGACCGGAGCGCCGAAGGCCTCGATCACCCCGGCGCCCGGGTCGATCACCTGCAGGCCCGAGATCGATCGCAGGAGGGTGGACTTTCCTGACCCCGAAGGCCCGATAAGGGCGATCATCTCCCCGCGCTGCACGTCGAGGGAGACATCATCGAGGGCCCGGCGGGCGCCGAAGGTCCGCGACACGTTCCGGATCGACAGAACCGCTTGCTCGGCCATAGGTGGCGTTGTCCCCGTTTCTGCGAAGGGGTCGACCCGCGACCCTCTCCCGGCGCTTCTTCGCACGGCGTGGCGGCGCCGGTCCAGCCTGCAGCAGACGACGCCCCGACCCCGGGATGAAATGTCACTTTACATGGGGGTCGCGAGGCCCTAATGCGCACCGCTCCGGCGGACCCGATGTCCTCAAAAGCGCTGCTAACGCCGGATTGGGTTCAACAATCCGTTGGGGGTTGCGTGAGGTGCAGACGTACCATACGCCCCTGGACCTGGTCCGTGAGCGGTCGCCTGAGCATCCCGTCGCCATTGCGCGACCGGCTGCGGCGGCCCTAGCGGCCCACTGGTTCCAGGACAATTTCAAGGGCGACGTCTTCTATGCGGTGAAGGCGAATCCGTCTCCGTGGGTCATCAAGGCCCTCTCGGAGAACGGCGTCTCCGCGTTCGACGTCGCGTCGGTTCCCGAGATCGAGCTCGTGCGCGCCCATGCGCCCGACGCTCGGCTCGCCTTCATGCACCCGGTCAAGAGCCGGGCGGCCATCCGCGCCGCCTATTTCGACCATGGCGTGCGGACCTTCGCCCTCGACTCCCATGAGGAGCTGGAGAAGATCCTCGCCGTCACCGAGGGCGCCCGGGACCTGAACCTGATCGTGCGGCTGGCTGTCCAGGCCGAGGGCGCGGCCTATTCCCTAGCCGGCAAGTTCGGCGTCGACCCGCATGAGGCCCCGTCCCTGCTGCTGGCCGCCCGCCGGGCGACCCAGGACCTGATGGGCGTCTCCTTCCACGTGGGCAGCCAGTGCATGCGGCCCACCGCCTACAGCGCGGCCATGGCCCAGGCTTCGCGCGCCCTGGTGCGCGCGGGCGTCCTGGCGGACGTGGTCGATGTCGGCGGCGGCTTCCCGTCCATCTATCCCGGCATGACCCCGCCGGCCCTGGAGGACTATTTCGACGCCATCCAGCGCGGCTTCGCAGACATGATGGTGCACGAGACCACCGAGCTCTGGTGCGAGCCCGGCCGGGCCCTCGTGGCCGAGGCGTCGTCCATCCTGACCTGCGTGGAACTGCGCAAGGGCGACGCCCTCTACCTGAACGACGGCGCCTATGGCGGCCTGTTCGACGCGGCGCACGCCCGCTGGCCCTTCCCGGTCAAGGCGATCCGGTCGGCCGGCGGCGAGGTCCGGGAAATGGAGGGCGCCCTGCGGCCGTTCCGGTTCTTCGGGCCGACCTGCGACGCCATCGATCACATGCCAGGTCCGTTCTGGCTGCCCGAGGACATGGCCGAGGGCGACTTCATCGAGATCGGCATGCTCGGCGCCTACGGCGTGACCATGGCGACCCGGTTCAACGGCTTCGGCGACATCGACGCCGTGATCTGCGAGGATGCTCCGGCCGCCTCGATGTTCGGCCTTGCCCGTCGGTCCATCCCGGCGCCCCGCAGCGACCTCCAGAACGTGGTCCGGTTCTCGAAGGCGCGCGGCCGCAAGCGGCGGAAGAGGTAGCCAGGGGCCGGAAGTCACCCGGCGCGGTCGGTCGCTCCGTCCCGACCGCGCCCTGTTCCTTCCGACGGGCGCTCACCTCTCCGGAGACCTGAAGAGAATGAACGCTGAGACCCCGAAGACCAACCGCAAGGAAGAGCTGCTGTCGACCAAGGTCGAGCACGTGGCCATCGACCAGTATGACGCCCGCCCGGTGATCGACGCCATGCGCGGCATGAGCTTCACCAGCCGCGACACCGCCCGGGCCGCCGACATCTGGTCCATGTCCCTGGAGGATGATGACTGCTCCACCTGGCTGACCCTGGCGGGTTCCACCAGCGCCGGCGGCTGCATGCACATCTACCGGGACATGGTGAAGTACGGGATGATCGACGCCATCGTCTCGACCG
>CANGRP010000021.1 GCA_947456005.1 Caulobacteraceae bacterium | reverse complement strand
CGCCACCACCGCCAGGACGACGCCCAGGGCGAGGTTGGGCCCCCGCATGGCCGCTGCAACGGAGGCGGTGAACCGGCGATTGACCAGGATCAGAGCCAGGATGCCCAGGACCAGGGAGAGGAAGGCGGCGGCGCGCAGGTGGCCCTCCCCGGCGCCCTGGCTCCAGAGCCAGAGGGTCAGGCCGCCCGTCACCCCCAGGACGACGACGCCCTGGACCACGGACCACGCCACAAGGGCAGGTGAGAAGAGGGACGCCTCGGGTGGGCGCGGCTTGCGCTTCATGGCGTCGCCCTCCTCGGACTCCGCTTCGAAGGCCAGGGCGCAGACCGGGTCGATGATCATCTCGAGGAAGGCGATATGGAAGGGACCCAGCAGGATGGGCATGCCCGTCAGGAGGGGCAGGAGGGCGAGGCCGGCGATGGGGATGTGGGCGGCGACGATGAAGCCCATGGCCTTGCGCAGGTTGTCGTAGATCCGCCGTCCCATCCGTATCGCCCGGACAATGGAGCCGAAATCGTCATCGAGCAGGACGAGGGATGAGGCCTCCCGGGCTACGTCCGCACCGCGGCCGCCCATGGCGACGCCGATGTGTGCGGCCTTCAGGGAGGGCGCGTCATTCACCCCATCGCCCGTCATGGCGACGATTTCTCCAGCGGACTTCAGGGCCTCGACCAGCCGAAGCTTTTGCTCGGGCATAATGCGAGCGCAGACGCCGACGGTGCGAATCCGCTCCCGCAACCCGGCGTCGTCCAGGGCCGCCATGCCGTCGCCGGTAAGCAGGTCGTCGGCATCGATCCCCGCCTGCCGGGCGATGGCCCTGGCGGTCTGGGGATGATCGCCGGTGATCATGATGACCCGAACGCCGGCCGCCCGGCACTGACGGACAGCCTCCGGAACCGACGCCCGGAGAGGATCGGCCAGGCCCACCAGGCCGCGGAAGACGAAGGGAAAGTCCCTCTGGGAGTCTGGTAGCGCCCCTGCGGGCCACCGCGCCTCTGCCACGCCGAGAACCCTCAGCCCCTCACCGGCCAGAGCGTCCACAGCAGCCTTGAGCCCGGCCCTCTCCACCGACGACAAGTCGCAAAGCCCGGCGATGGCCTCCGGTGCGCCCTTGGCGGTTACAAGGCGGTCGCCCCCCGCCGGATCATTGTCCCAGACCTGAGTCATGGCCAGGAGGAGGGGGTCGAGGGGATAGTGCCGGACCAGCGAGCGGCCGCCGTTCTGGCGCGCCTGCGGGCCGGCCAGCTGATGGAAGGCGACCTCCATCGGATCCACTGGCTCGGGCGCGCTGGCCAGGACGCCCAGTTCGGCAAGTTCCCGGAAACCGGCCGCCAGGGGGAAGTCCCCGCCCCCCTTGCGCCGCGCCATGCGGCCGTCGGCCAGGCGCAGGGCCTCGATCCGCATGCGGTTCTCGGTGAGGGTGCCGGTCTTGTCGGTGCACAGGGTGGTCGCCGCCCCCAGGGTCTCGATAGCCGCCGCCCGGCGGGTCAGCACCCTCTCCCGGGACATGCGCATGGCGCCCATGGCGAGGAAGATCGTCAGGACGAGAGGAAACTCCTCGGGCAGCATGGACATGCCCAGGGCGATCCCGGCCAGGGCCGCCTCCAGCCAGCCGCCGCGCAGGAAGCCATAGAGCAGGGTCGCCAGCAGACTGGCGCCAAGGCCCGCGGCGGCGAAGCCCAGAACCAGGCGGCGAGTCTGGACCTGGAGCCGGGGCGCCTCGGGCTCCAGGGTGGCGAGCACCCGTCCGATCCGGCCGATCTCGCTGGACGGGCCCGTGGCGGTGACCACGCAGAGGCCGGAGCCGCGGACCACGAGGGCGCCGGCGTAGACGAAGGGCAGGCCGTCGCCCCCCGGCCGGGTCGGCGCGCCGGGGCCGGAGGGACCACAGGCGACCTTGGTGACGGGGACAGACTCGCCGGTCAGGAGAGACTCGTCCAGCTGGAGCCCCTGTCCCTGCGCCACCCAGCCGTCGGCGGGCACGCGGTCGCCCTCGTTCAGGACCACCAGGTCGCCCCGGACCACTTCCCGCCCGGCGATGCGCCGGCGGACCCCGCCCCGGATGACCAGGGCTCGGGGACTTGTCAGGTCGCGCAGGGCCTCCAATGCCCGCTCGGTGCGCGTCTCCTGGACAACGGTGATGACGACCGAGAGCCCGGCGAAGGCGACCAGGACGAGAGCCTCCTTGAAGTCGCCCAGGGCCATGTAGATCCCGCCGGCCCCCAGCAGGAGGGCCAGCATGGGCTCACGCAGGACGTCAGCCAGGATGCGGGGGAGGGTCCGCCGGCCGTCCCTCGGAAGCGCATTGAAGCCCTCTGTGCGCAGGCGCTCGGCCGCCATGATCTCGCTCAGACCCGACGGATTGAAGGGATCGGGGATATCGGTCACGGCGCGCGCAGCCCGGAGTTCGCCGGGATCGGCCGCCCGTTCCTGCAGGATCTCTTCCTGCTCACAATGATCGCCCTTCCAATGAGACAGGACGCAAGCCTAGACCCGGCAAAGAGGGGGGTCTTTGATTTTTCTCTGGACATCGGCTCCAGCCTGCCGGCGCGGTTCTATGGAGCGCCCGGTCAGGAGATGGCGCCCTGAGCCTGAAGCGGAGCCACCATGACCACGCCGATCCGTGCCCCCTTCATCTGGACGCCTCGCCAGCCCATGGATCCGCGCGGCTTCAACGCCATGCATTCGGGCAAACCGCCCCGCAGCGACGGGGTGAACCGCTGGTTCCTGTTCCGCCGGCGACTGGACCTTTCCGATCCCCGGGGGGGAGTGCTCTCGATCACGGTGGACGGCCGCTACATCGCCTGGGTGAACGGGGAGAGACTGGGGGCCGGGCCGGTCCGCTCCAGCCCCCTCTTCAAGCGCTACGACACCCACGACCTGTCCGGGCGCCTGAAACCCGGAGGCAACGTCATCGCGATCCTGGTTCACACCTACGGCGTGGACACCGCCTTCCACGAGGAGACGCACGGCATGTGGCGGCCGACCCTGGGCGATGGCGGTCTCTGGGTCGAGGGCCAGCTGGAGGATGGGCAGGAGCAGGTCCCGGTCCGCTCCGACGCCGAGTGGCGCTGCGTGCAATCGACGGCCTGGAGCAGCGACACCCCGAGGGTCAACCATGGCCTGGGTTTCGTCGAGGACCTGGATGCGCGTCTCCTTCCCGCCGAATGGACGGGGCTCGACTTCGATGACGGAGACTGGGACCTCGCCCGGCCCCTCGAGTTCGGCGGCGGAGGTCCAGAGGCGCCATATGGCGGCCTGGTGACACGGCCCTTCCCGACGCTGATCCCCAGCGGGATTCCGCATCCGACCTACGTCCTCGCGGCGGCGGAGCGGGTGGTCTGGATGCGCGGACAGACGCCGGTCCCGGACCTGCCCCTGCACAAGCGGATTTACCAGGAGCCATTGGCGCCGCTTCCAGACGGCGCGGTCGAGGGGGCCGAGGGATGGCTCCAGGCCACGGGCGCAGATATCCGGGTGCGTACCGGACCGAAGGGCGATATCTCTGTCTTGCTGGACTTCGGACGGATCGTCACCGGACGGCCCCGGATCGAACTCGAGGCCCTGGGGGGCGAGGTCGTCGAAATCGCCTGCGCCGAAGCCCTGCCAGGGGAGTGGCGGACGGGCGGTCCCGCGCCGGACGCCCGGATCACACCCCGGCCTGTCCTGGGACGCGACACCCACCTTTGCCGGTACGTGGCCCGCCCGGGCGCACAGTCCTTCGAACGCTTCGAGTGGTGCGCGATCCGCTGGATGCAGGTGACAGTCCGCAATGCCCCAGAAGGCCTGCGCCTGTTGGGCGTCGGCGCCATGCTGGAAAACTACCCCGTGGAGGCGCGGGGTCGCTTCACCTGTTCCGATCCCTTCCTGACCCGCCTGTGGGAGATCGGCGCCTACACCCTTCGACAGTGCATGCATGACGCATGGGAGGACTGCCCCAGCCGCGAGCAGCGTCAGTGGCTAGGGGACGCCACGGTGGAGAACCTGGTGGGGTGGGCCGCCTTCGGCCCGGACATCGTCCCCCTGAACGCCAAGTTCCTGCGGCAGGCGGCGGAGAGCCAGAGGCCGGACGGCCTGACCCAAATGTTCGCGCCCGGCGACCACATGACGGACTGGCTGCTGATCCCGGACTGGACCCTTCAGTGGATCCTCAACGCCGGCGACCACTACCGGCATAGCGGGGACCTGGAGACGATCGAGGAGATCCTGCCCTCTATCCAGAAGGCGCTGGCCTGGTTCGAGCGGCTGGCCGGCCCCGACGGCCTGGTCGCCGACATGCCTTACTGGCACTTCATGGACTGGGCGGGGGTGGGCCGCCACGGCCAGGCCGCGACCCTGAACGCCCAGCTGGCGGGCGCCTTCCAGGTGGCCGCCGACCTTTGCCGGGCCTGTGGTTCGGAAAGGTTCGCGGGACGCTACGAGGCCCGGGCCGCAGGCATCGCCGAAGCCCTGCACGGCCGGCATTGGGACGAGGCCCGCGGGGTGTTCGTCGACGTTGTGGACCCGGTCACGGGGGCGCAGGAGCCCCGCGTATCGCAGCACGCCAACGCCGCCATCGCCCTGTGGGCCCCGGATACAGCCAGCCGGATGGAGCGGGCCCTGGCGCGGATCACGGATGGTGACCGACTGACCTTCACCGCCGCCCCACCCGTTGCGCCGACCGGGGAGACCCTGGACCCCGAGAACGGCGTGGTCCTGGCCAATACCTTCTACGCCCACTTCGTCTATGAGGCCCTGGCCGCTCACGGGAGAATGGAGACGGCGCTCGACCTCATGCGCCAACGCTACGGGCCCATGCTGGCGAGGGGCGCCACGACCCTCTGGGAGAGCTTCGAGCCCACAGCCAGCCTCTGCCACGCGTTCTCCGCCTCGCCGACCTGGCAGCTGAGCCGGTGCATACTTGGGGTACACCCCCTTGCCCCCGGCTACGCCGTCATTGGCGTCTCACCCCAGCTAGCCGGCCTCGAGGCGGCCGAGGGCGTCTTCCCCACCGCGCGCGGCCCCGTGAGCGTGCAGCTCTTCCGCAAGGGCGAGGATACGGTGGCGCGGATCCACGCGC
Source organism: Caulobacteraceae bacterium (assembly GCA_947456005.1). Classification (GTDB taxonomy): domain Bacteria; phylum Pseudomonadota; class Alphaproteobacteria; order Caulobacterales; family Caulobacteraceae; genus Phenylobacterium. The sequence goes on along the minus strand of CANGRP010000021.1, from coordinate 11,270 downwards.
CGCCCGGCGTCCCCACCCGCTTCATGACCCCGCCCGGCCATGTCCAGGTCGGGGGCGATATCGAGGCGGACGCCGAGGGCCGAGCCGAAGCCCGGTTCCGGCGGGCGCCGGGCTGAGGCGGCGAACCCGCACGGGCGACATCCCGGAACTCTACGGATGCCGCCGCCCCCAGCCTACCCCTCGCCGATGAGGAAGCGCGGGACGTCCAGCCACCAGCCGGTGACATTCATGATGTTCACCCCGAGCCCTTCGCGGCCGCCAAGAGGAGCTCGGTGTTGCGGCCCAGGTCGAAGGTGGTGGCGTCCAGGATGGTGTCGATCCCCGCGGCCTTGGCCTCCGACAGGGCGGCGATGGCGCGGGCCTCGCGGTCCTGGCCGAGGAGGTCTGGATAGGCGTCGTAGAGGCCGCCGGCGGCGACCCTGACGTGGTCGTGAGGGTGAAGCCGAGCTGGTCGCCGGGTCACGCCGCCTTTACCTTGATCACCGTTGCTGGGACAGTCACCGCCCAGACCCGGAGGGCGCGACATGGCGGCTGGCGTTTCATCCTTCCTCGCGGTCCTGGTCCTGGTCCTGGCGGCGTCCGGCGGATCCACGGACGCGACCCTGCGGGCCGACGACATCCCCGTGGCGCATACCCCGAAGGTCCCGGGCGGATACGGCCGGACCTTCCCAGAGCCGGTGCTGAAGCGCTGCGGCGAGCCTCTTGTGGCGGGCGCCCCGGACCTGCGGGGCGTCTGGCGGATCGTCGAGGTGAACGGCCGGGCGCCAGCGCCGGGCGAGCGCATGCACGGCTATGTCGAGCGGATCGAGCAGTGCGGGAACCGGATCGTCGACATGGGCGGCGGGACCATCGCCGACGCCCGGGCCGACGGGACCGAGGCCAACGCCGTACAGGACGTCTCGGTACGGGACTTCCGCACCCCGATCGTCGCCATTGCGACTTACGAGGCGGGGGCCTTCATCCTCCGGCCCAAGGGTATGCCGGGGATCGAGGTCCGGCGCTGGCTGGAACCCGACGGCCGGATGGGCTGGACGCGGCCCGACCTGGGCCGCATGCGCCTGGAGCGTATCGGCGGGCCGAACGATCCCTACACGCGGGAGGACTAGACGGAGACGGGCCCGCTCACACGGCCTCGGCGGCCTTGAAGGCGGGCCGCGCCTCGAGCCGGTCGGCATAGGCGCCGAGGTTCGGGAAGTTGGCAAAGTCCGCGCCGAGGCGGCGGGACATGATGACGGCGTGTCCCGTGATGGTGTCGGCGATGGTGAAGTCGCCGGCGATGTACTCGCGCCCGGCCATGTGGGCCTCGGCGGCTTCCAGCACACGGCCCAGGAGCTTCACGGCCCGCGCCGCCATCTCCGGGTTGCGGCGGTCGGGGGGCAAGAGCACCGTCTCGACCACATAGTTGTTGATCGGCGGCATGATCATGCCCTCGGCATAGTGCAGCCACTGCAGGAAGAGCGCGAAGTTGGGGGCGTCCGGACCGGGAGCCAGGTGCTGGGCGTACTTTGCCCCGAGGTACTGGGCGATGGCGGTGCTCTCGGAGATGGTGGTGTCGCCGTCGATCAGGGTCGGGACCCGCCCGTTCGGATTGATCCGGGTGTACTCCGGGCCGCGCATCTCCCTCTGCCCGAGGGTGAAGCGTTCCAGCTCATAGGGCAGGCCGATCTCCTCGAGGAGCCAGACCGTCCGCACGGCGCGCGAGTTCGGAGCAAAGTAAACCTTCATCGGATCCCCCCGGGGTTACAAGTCGCCGCTCACCTTGGGGGCGATGATGAACAATGTGAAGCCTTCGCAGCAGGAGATCTTCCAACCCCGGCGGGCCCGCGGCTCCCCACCCGACTTGATCGGGAGTCCGGTGGGTCAGCCCTCACCGGCGCGCTTGGCCGTGACGTCGCTGAGGCCCTTGAGCACGGTCATGCGTTGGAGGGCGGTCAGACTCTGGCCCTGCGCGCGTAGAACCTTCAGGGTCGCGATATGCACGTCGATCGCGTCCCAGTCGCAGGTGTTGTTTGCGCGGCTGACGGACACCAGGTCACACACAGCGCGGGCGCATTCCTCAAGCCCGGAGCCAGGGAGCCCCCCGCCGGCATCGATGATTTGCGAGGCCTGCTCGTAGAGGAGGTCAAGGCTGAGGCCGGTGCGATCCGGGTTGCAGGAACCAAACAACCGGTCAATCTCCGCCAGCTGCTCGTCAATGATGGCGATGCTGGCGTCCTTGAGGTCATTGAGTGCGGCGTTTGCGCGCTTGACCGCCTCGCCGACGGCGATGCCGCCCCGGCCCCGCGCGAGCTGGGCCAACTTGTTGGGCACCCGCCTGAATATAGCGCCGCTCACAGCGCCACCTTTGCCGGCTTCATGAGCGCATCGATCTCCGATTGACTGAGATTGGGCTGGCTAGCCGCCCCTAGATCCCCCTTCAGGTCGTCGCAGCGGCGACCTTCCGTGTCGGCGGGAGGACCCAATCTCTTGAATCTGCGATCCGGACCCACGTAGCCTTCCGCCTGCACAAACTGGCGGTCCTCGTAGCTGATCCAGAAGAGGCGTTGAAGCAGCACCCGGGGCAGGAGCGGCTTTGCAATCGTAAAGTTGGCTCCGATATCACGGCCCAGGGTGACGTCGGATTCGGGGGTGTGTCCGGTGACAATCACGATGGGCACATAGCGCGTGGGTTCGGGAGCCACACGACGGATCCACTCGGTCAGCTTATAGCCGTTCTCGCCGGGCATCTGGGCGTCGGTCAACACGATATCGATCCCGCCGCGCAACAGCTCCTGGCGGGCTGCAGCGGCCCCGTCCACCTTGGTCATGTTCCGGACGCCGAACCCTGAAACAACCTGCGCCATGATCTGAAGGGCGTGAGGATTGTCGTCGACCAGCAGAAAGTTGATGCCGTCGAGCTTGAGCTTGTCCCCATCCAGCATTCGCCTCAAGGTCGCCATGCACTCGCCTCACCAAAGCTCTGTGTCGACGGGTCCGGTGTGGTCCGGGGTCTTGCCCTCCAGGCGATCGCGAAGGGCCGCAAGTCTGATTTCCTTCAAAAGACTTTCGGGCACAATCTGGTCCGACGGGCAGACTGTGCTCATGCCACTCAGGAATATCCCGATCTCGGCTAATGTCTGCGATATGAGATCCAGCGCCTGGAGACGCTCCATGACGCTCCCGGTCATGTTTTCCGCCGCCAGATCAGAAACGACGTCATGAAAGTCACTGGCCAGGATTGAGTTGACCTCCAACTCAGTCGCCACCCTTGCGATCATGTCCCTGAGCGAGACTCCTCCGGACGATTTTTGCGGCTCCATCCCCGCAATCTGGGCCTGAGCGAACATCAGAAGAGCTCGATCGCAGCGTCTTGGACGTGACGCGGAGCCGGGCGTGGCTCGACGGCCTCCACAAACTGGTCGATCTCCCGTTGCCGGGCTCGACCGCCCACAGGCCAGAACTCGATACGCCGGGCGCGACGCCCCCCCAGGCTCTCGCCGACAATGGGTATGCCTTCGGTGGCCAGGAATCTCCGGGCAAAGAGAACGTTCTCGGCTCCGATATCGTTCAAGCGCTCCATGATCTTGGCGCCACCGAACAGCTTCGCCTCGAGTCGATCCCGCGAGGCGCCTAGCTTCAGGAGATCATTGATCAAGACTTCCATGGCGTAGGCGCCATAACGCATGGCTTCCTGCCCATCGCCGTCGGCGAGAAGGAAATGGTTCATCCCTCCAACTCCGCGAACCGGATCATACAGACAGGCCGCCACACAAGATCCAAGAATAGTCAAAAGAGACTCCTCAGGGTTCGAGGAAACACGGTGATCACCCTGTACAATATGGAACTTAACAGATCCTGATCTTTGATTTAATGGAGCAATCAACGTCATGTTATTGCCCCAAAAACTTCTTCAATTTTTCCTCGAAGGGTCAGCACCGTGAACGGCTTCACCAAATAGTTGTTAACCCCATACTGAGCCGCTCGCTTGACAAGCTCAGGATCCGCTCGACCGGTCAACATGATCACAGCTGTATTCTTGATGGGTTCATATGTTCGAATCGCGCGTAGCAGGCCCATTCCATCAAGCTTAGGCATATTGTAATCGGTAATGACAAGATTCGCCGGGCGCGCAACAAGTGCAGAAACAGCTTCCTCGCCGTCGCAGGCCTCTCGAATATTGGTTACACCAATCTGCCTAAGGCCATCACGGACCAGAGAGCGCATCGTCATCTGATCGTCTACAATAAGGACAGATAAAGCTGAAGCGGCAGGCATTTATCTTTTCTTCTCGGCAAGGGTCAGAATCATCGGACCGATTTTCTCTAGTGTGACCTGATGTTCGACAGCACCCATCTCGTTCGCGACACGAGGCATGCCGTAAACGACGCAGCTTTCCTCGTTCTGGCCGACGGTGCGGGCGCCGGCGTCACGCAGGAGCTTCAGTGCGGCTGCGCCATCGCGGCCCATCCCGGTCAGGATCACCCCCACCGCAGCCGGGCCGCAAGCTGAGGCGACCGATGCAAACAGCGCGTCCACGGAGGGGCGATGCCCACTGACGGGATCGCCGGAACGGAGGCGACACTGCAGCCCACCGCCCGCCTTCGCGACTTCCAGGTGCGTTTCGCCTCCGGGCGCGAGATAGACGCGACCTGGCAGCAGCGGCGCCCCGTCAAACGCCTCTGACACGCTGGCCAGCGTGGCGCGGTCAAGTCGCGCCGCGAAGCTGGTCGTGAAGACGGCCGGCATGTGCTGCGTGATCACGGTCGGCGGACAGTTGCTCGGAAAGTGGGAGATGATCTTGAGCAGCGCCTCAACCCCGCCGGTGGAGGCTCCTATGGCGATGACGTCATTCGAACCACCAAACTCAGCCGGGGGAGTAGGCTGGGCGGGGGTCGAGGCCGGCCGGACACGGGCGCCCGCCGCTGCCTTCACCTTATCCGCCAGCTCCCCGAGGCCGATCCTGGCCTCGATGGTGTTTGATGGCTTTCCGATGCAGTCCACCGCACCCAGCTCAAGGGCGCGAAGGGTTGCATCCGCCCCCGCCTGGGTGAGGGTTGAGACCATAACGACCGGCATCGGCCGGAGTCTCATGATGCGCTCAAGGAACTCCAGGCCATTCATGTTCGGCATCTCGATGTCGAGCGTAATGACGTCGGGATTCAGATCCTTGATGGTTTGACGCGCTTCGTGTGGGTCGCCGGCGAAACCGACAACGTCGATCTCCGGATCCCGCCTGAGCAAGGCGCCGATCAGCCCGCGCATTGTGGGGGAGTCATCGACAACTACGACTCTGACCGGACTCATGGCTTGCCCGCCCCCGTGCGCCGGTAGACCGTCAGCCCATCTGAAACCAGGCCTGAAATCCTCGTGCTGACGCGCTCGGAGTGACCAATGTACAGGCGGCCGGCTGGCGCCAGCAGTGCAGAGAACCGCTCACAGATCCTCTCCTGTGTCGGATCATCAAAGTAGATCATCACATTACGGCAGAAGATGGCGTCGAAGGGGCCCCGCACCGGCCAGTCGCCGATCAGGTTGAGCTCCTTGAAGATGACCAGGGATCGAACCTCCTGGCCCATGATCCAGGCCTGGCGGTCCGTAGGATCCCGGCGCATCCAGCGATCCCGCTGCGCGGCCGGAATGGGGGAGACAAGATCGTCCGGATAGACTCCGCTCCGTGCCTGATCGAGGATTCGCGAGTCGATATCGGTCGCCAGGATCTTGATGTCTAACTGCGGGGCCTCAGGCAGGACCGACAAGAGGGTCAAGGCCATGGAATAGGGCTCCTGGCCACTCGAACACGCCGCCGACCAAAGGCGCATGCGACCGCCGGCCTTGAGGAATGGGATCGCTGGGCGCAGCACCTCATCGCGCAGATGGACGAAGTGATGGGGCTCCCGGTAGAACCGCGTCACATTGGTGGTCAGGGCGTTCAACATCGCGCCGCGCTCACCCTCTCCGTCGGGGGAAGAGATCAATTCGCAGTAATCCGCGAACGTCGGCAGTCCGAGCTTCCGCAGCCGTTTGGCGAGGCGGGAGTACACGAGACTGGCCTTGGTTTCCGCCAGCGCTATCCCGGACTGCTCATAGATGAGCGCCGCAATCGTCCGAAAATCGTCACTGGTGAAACTGTACTCGCCCTCGACGAGAGAGGCCGGGTCGGCCTGGCGTCCGAGTACAGTCACTGTCATGCCGCGAGGCTTTCGAGTTCAGGCAGCAAACGCTCGACCGCGATTTCACTGACCATCCTGTCATCGATCGTAATCAGGCCGCGGACGAAGGCCTTCGCCTGGTCGCATCCCACGTCCGGTGTGGGCTGGATCTGCTCCGGGTTGATCGAGAGGATGTCGGAGACGGCGTCCACAAGAAGACCGACCAGACGCTCCCCCACCTGGACGACAATGATCACCGACCGCTCTGACGGCTCGGTGGGAGGCAGGTCCAGCCTCTCGGCCAGATCCATGATCGGCAGCACGGCGCCTCGCAGATTGATGACACCGCGCATGTAGCTCGGGCTCTGGGGAAGGGGCGTGGCCGCGCTCCAGCCCCGGATCTCCCGCACCGACATGATATCGACACAGTACTCCTGGTCGCCGGCCCAAAAGGACGTCAGCTCGCGGCGTTCGTTAGCCACAGTGATTGCTGGCTGGTTCATTTTCACTCCGCAGCTTGGATTGAAGGTTCATGCATCCGAGGGGGTTCACGCTTGCTCATCGCGACAAGGGCGTCGACATCCAGGATCAGGGCCACGCGGCCATCACCCAGGATCGTCGCAGCAGCGATCCCTGGGACCTGTTGATAGTTGGACTCCAGCGACTTGATCACGACCTGCCGCTGGCCATGAATACTGTCGGCGACGAGCGCCGCGCGGCCTCCGACCTCGCTATCCACGAGCAGCACGACACCCTCGGCGGGATTGATCTCAGCGGTCTGGAACCCAAGCACCCGTCCGATGTCGACCAGGGGCACATAGGCGTCACGCACGGCCAGAACGCCGCCCTGGACACCGAGCTTCTTTACCTCTGAGGCGGCCGGACGAAGACTTTCGACAATTGCAGTCAGCGGCACCACAAGGGTCTGACCGGCCACATCGATCACCATGCCGTCCAGCACGGCCAGGGTCAGCGGAAGGCTGAGAGTGAAGGTTGATCCGAGTCCGGGCCGGGAGCTGATCGAAATCCGGCCGCCCAGGCCCTGCACAGACTTGCGCACGACATCCATGCCCACGCCGCGACCCGAGATGTCCGACACCTGGCTCGCCGTAGAGAAACCGGGAAGGAAGATCAGATTGTCGACTTCTTCATCCGTCAGTTGTGCGTCGGCGGCGATGAGACCCCGATCAATGGCGATCTGACGGACGCGGGGCCGATTGATGCCCCTGCCATCATCACCCACCTCGATGACGATCCGTCCGCCCCGGTGCAGGGCCGCCAGGCGAACGGTTCCCTCCGGGGGCTTGCCGGCCGCAGCGCGGTCCTCGGCGGACTCAAGCCCGTGGTCGATCGCATTGCGGAGCATATGGGTGATCGGCTCCGAGATCCGCTCGATGACGGTCTTGTCGACCTCGGTGTTCTCGCCGTCGGTAACCAGCCGGACCTGCTTTCCGGTCAGGCCCGCGATCTCGCGCACAAGGCGTGGCATCCGCTGGAACACCGACTTCACGGGCTGGGCCCGGATCGCCATGACGCTGTCCTGGATGTCCCGGGTCAACTGTTCCAGCTCGTCCAGACCCCGGCCTACATCCGAGGACGCTGCAAAGCCGTGACCGGCCACACGCTGGGCCAGCATGGCCTGGTTGATCACCAGCTCTCCGACGAGATCGATCAGCGTGTCGATGCGCTCCGGATCCACCCGAATGGTCGCCTGATTGGCCTTCTCCGCCGCGGGCGCAGGGGATGCCCGCACCGTGGCTGGCTGCGCCAACGGGACCACTGAGGTCGCCGGCTCCGCGTGCAACACAGGTTCAGTATCGGACGCCTCGATCCTTTGCGGCCTCGGGGGGGGTTCAGCTTCAGTGAACGCAGCCTGGGCGGCGGCGAGGATTGCAGCTATGTCAGGCCCGGGACCGGTCTCGACCAAGGCGGTCGGCGGCGCCTCTCGCGCGATCGTGGTCGAGCAGTGGTCCTCGACAAACTCGAAGACCTCTCGGATCTTCTCCTCGGTGACATCGGCCTTCAGGCGGACCTTCCAGGCGAAGTACGCTGTTTCGGGCTCAAGACTGTCAAAGACCGGCAGCGCATCGTCCAGCAGCTCGACTTCGACCTCACCCAGACGCTCGATCTCGCGGATCAGAAGTCCGGCCTCGTTGGCCCTGGCGTAGAGGGCGTCCATGGGCTGGAAAGTGATTGTCCAGACCTGTTCCTTCGGGACGTCCTCGAACTCCGGCAGGCTCAGAGTGACGGGCTTGAAGACAATGCCGTCTTCATTGGGCTGAACATCCGCTTGAAGCGAAGGCGGGGCGAGCCCCGGACCTCCTGAAGTCCAGGCCTCGAGCTCTTCAACCATGGCGGCTGTTGCGGCGGCGTCGCCCTCGCCCCCGAGCTTGGCGGCGGCCACATGATCCGCAAGAACGTCAGCGGCGCGAAGCAGCACCTTGACGAGATCGGACTCCAGCAGGGTTTTCCCGCCGCGGACATTGTCCAGAAGGGTTTCGAAGACGTGGGCGAACCGCACGAGGGCCTCAAGCCCGAAGGCGCCTGCGCCCCCCTTCACCGAGTGAACCGCACGAAAGATCGCGTTGACCAGCTCGGGTTCGGTGTCGCCGGCATCGATACTCAGGAGCCCCGACTCCAGGTCTCCGAGCAGCTCGTCACATTCCTGGAAGAATGTGACCTTGATTTCCTCGAGCTCATCCATCGACTCAGGCCGCCACCTTCCGGATCACATCCAGGAGTTTCTCGGGATGGAAGGGCTTGACGATCCATCCAGTGGCCCCGGCCTCGCGAGCCCGGACCTTCTTCGCAGGGTCACTTTCCGTAGTGAGCACCAGGATCGGCGTCGCCCGGTAGGCGGCGTCCTCCCGCACCCGTTCGATGAAGCCAAAGCCGTCCAGCTTGGGCATGTTGATATCGGTGATGATGACGTCGGCGCCGCTCTCGTTGAGCACCTCGAGACCATGTTCACCATCAACCGCCTGCGTGACAGTGAACCCTTCCCCGGCAAGAGCCAGGCGCAGCATGTCCCGCATGGTGCGGGAGTCATCGACTGTAAGGACCTTGATCAAGAGACGTCTCCGTCAGTGTCGACCCGCAGGCCGAGATGGGCTTCAGCAGCGAACAGCGCAGCTGCGGCGGAGAAGGCCGCGGAGCGAGGTTCAATCGTCAGGTCATGGCCATCCTCGGACCAGGCGCGCCTGGCGGCGACCAGAACCTGCAGGCAGAGCCCCCCAAGTCGCTCCACGTTGGACGCGTCCAGTTGGACGGAGGCGCCCCGATGCTCAGTCAGCGCAGCCTTCAGGGGCTGGGCGGCCTTGAGGTCGAGCACAGCATCAAGACAAAGCGTGCTGGGCATGTCCTAGAACTCCTCCCAGCCGTCTTCCGCCGGCTTCAGGGCGTTCGCCCCGAAGGTCTCAGCGATACGGCGGGTTGCGGCGCGCGCAGGTGACGGACGCGGGGTCGAGTCCGACGTCGCCGGTTGCAGCGCCGGACGCGACGAGCCCTGGCCCGCACCCGTCCGGAACCGGGAGATCAGACGGTTCAGCTCGGCTGTCTCGGACTTCAGCGCATGGGTGGCGGCGGTGGATTGCTCCACCATCGCGGCGTTCTGCTGGACGACCTGGTCCATCTGGTTGACGGCCGTATTGACCTCGGCGAGGCCGGTGGCCTGTTCCTGGGCGGAGGCCGCGATCTCGGAGATCAGCGCGTCAATATCGGCCACCTGCGCCACGATCTTGTCCAGGGCCCGACCGGTTTCACCCACCAGCTCGACACCCTGGCCCACCTGCTGGCTTGAGGCCGAGATCAGGGACTTGATCTCCTTGGCGGCCTGGGCGGACCGCTGGGCGAGCGCGCGCACTTCCTGAGCCACCACGGCGAAGCCGCGGCCAGCGTCCCCTGCGCGGGCAGCTTCAACCCCGGCGTTGAGCGCCAGCAGGTTGGTCTGGAAAGCGATCTCGTCGATCACGCCGATGATCTGGCTGATCTCCTGGGACGAGGTCTTGATGTCTCCCATGGCCTGAACGGCCTGGGCCACAACTTCACCAGACCTGACGGCCTCGGACTTGGCGAGCGCCACAGTCTCGCTGGCTCTGCGCGCGCCAGCGGCCGTGGTCTTCACCGTTGCGGTGATCTCGTCCAGTGCTGCAGCCGTTTCCTCCAGGCTCGCGGCCTGCTGCTCGGTGCGACGCGAGAGGTCGTCGGATGCGTGGGCGATCTCGTCAGCTCCAGTGCGCATGGCGTCTGAACCCGTCCGCACCTGCCCGAGGGTTTCAGAGAGGGACCCCACCGCAGCGTTGAAATCCTTGCGAAGCTGCTCGTAGTCGGCGGGGAAGGTTTCCGAGATCTGCGCCTGCAGGTTGCCTTCCGAGAGGCTGCTCAGACCGCTGGCGAGCGACGTGACGACCGCCGCCTGCTCCTGCGCGCGCTGGGCGCGTTCGAGCTCGGAGGCTTCCCGCGCCATCTCTGCGGCGGTGATGTCGCTGGCGTACTTCACCACCCGGTAGGGTTTGCCATCCGCCCCGATCAGCGGGGTGTAGCGAGCCTGGATGATGACCTTTCGGCCCCCCTGGGCGAAGCGGGTGAAGACGTCGGAGATCGCCTCGCCGGCTCTCAGGCGCTGCCAGTGACCGGCGTACTCGGGCGTGCGGGCATAGTTGGGATCGACAAACAGCACATGCTTTCTTCCGACGATCTCACTGGCCGGGTAACCCATGGTGTTGAGGAAGTTCTCGTTGGCCTCGAGGATCGTACCGTCGAGATCAAACTCAATCCTGGCCTGGGACTGGTCCATCGCCAAGGCCATGGCCTTCAGGTTGAAGATCGACTTGGCGTCAGCCTCTTCGCGCTTGCGCAGACCACGCGCCACGGCGAATGCAAACCAGGCGGCGAGCGCCAGAATCCCGACAACGATGCCAAGGTGCAGGGCCAACTCGCGGTAGAATCCCTGGATCCGGTTGTCCAGGAGGCTACCCAGCTCGGCGGAGGTTCCAGACCAGATCGTCTTCATCTCCGTCACCAGGGCGGCATGGGCGGGAGTGACGTCGACAGGCGCCCCCGTCATGGCCAGCTCGCCCTGCTGGATCAAGGCCTGGCTCACCGGTTCGAGGCGAGCGAGCTGGCTCTGAAGATTCGCCTTGG